>JAYVBZ010000275.1:0-2064 GCA_043750215.1 Actinomycetota bacterium | reverse complement strand
TTGATCCAGAGTCTCTATCACGGGTTCGGCGCCGGGATCTTGGAGCCTGCCACCGGGATCGTTGCGCAGGACCGCGGCGCCTGCTTCACGCTAGATCCTTCTCACGCGAACACCTTGCTGCCGGGCAAACGCCCGGCGCATACCCTCATGCCGGTGATGGTCCATCGCAGGGGCGAACTCGACGTCGTTGCCGGCACGATGGGCGGATCCGCCCAGCCGCAGATCAATGCGATCAACCTGCTTCGGTGTCTGGACCTGGGGATGACGCCCGACCAGGCCGTGGCGGCGCCCCGCTGGCTGGTCGGGGGGATGGACCCCGAAACCGGCGACCCGTTCATCGAAGCCGAGGCGTCCGTCCCAGCGAGCGCTCGCACCTCGTTCCATCGCGAAGGGTTCGCCCTCCACGACCTGCCGGACCTAACAAGCGACCTAGGTCATTCGCACATCATCCGTGCGACCACGCAGGGCTTCGAAGTCGGCAGTGATCCACGAGCCGACGGGTCGGCGGCCGCGGGCTGACCTGGTCGAGACGACCTCAACCGGTCACACTGTCCTGACGATGTCTTCATTCCCCCCGATGCTGAGCCCCGGGAGCGAGCTCCGACGCGTCCGGTCGCTCATCGCAGACCTCGACGCCATCGTGTGGGAGGCCGACGCGCGGACCACGCTGTTCACCTTCGTCAGTGAAGGTGCGGAAGACATCCTCGGCTACTCCCCTCGTGAGTGGCTCGCCGAACCGAACTTCTGGGCGGACCACATCCTGCCCGAGGATCGCAAGCGGGTCATCGAACGGTTCATCCGGGCGATCACCGATGGGAGCAAGCTGGACATCGAATACCGGTTCCTGGCGAAGGACGGCTCGGTGGTGTGGCTCCGCGACCTGGCCCACGTCGTGAAGGACGTGGAGGGGACACCCGCGTTGATCCGTGGCCTGATGGTCGAGATCACGAAACAGAAGGCGACGGAGGAAGAACGCGCGGATGCACAGATGCGATTCCGACGCGTGGTCGACCGTATCCCCGCCATCGTCTACCTGGAGTCGATCGATCCCGATGCTGAAGGTGTCGGAGAAACCATCTACGTCAGCCCGCAGGTTAACGCCCTCCTGGGCTTCACGCAGGAGGAATGGCAGCAGGATCCCGTCACCTGGGCGCGACAGTTCCATCCGGACGATCGGGAGCGGGTGCGCGAACAGTACAAGGCGTCCCAGCTCAACGACGAACCATTCGTCTGTGAATACCGGATGTTCGCCAAGGATGGACGAACGGTCTGGTTCCGCGACGAAGCCATCCTGGTTCGCGACGATGCAGAGATACCGGTGCTCTGGCAGGGGATCATGTTCGACATCACCGGTGAGCGGGAATCTGCGGCCCGGATCCGCGAGACGGAAGACCGGTACCTGAATCTGGTGGAGACCCTTCCCGCGATCGTCTACTCCGAAGACGTCACCGGCAGTGGGCTGCAGATCATGTACATCAACTCGCTGGTGGAGCGGCTGCTGGGGATCAGCCAGGAGGAATGGCTGAAGGATCCCAGCGTGTGGCTCGCTGCGATCCATCCCGATGACCGGGCCGAGGTTGATCGCCTCAACCGCGAAACGGAGCTGACCGGTGACCCGTTCTCCGTGGAATATCGGATGCGGGCGCGAGACGGAAGGACCCTCTGGTTCCACGACGAGGCCGTCCTGGTTCGAGACGACAGCGGAGCCCCCCGCTACTGGCAGGGAGTCATGACCGATATCACTGCGCGCCGCGAGGCGGAGGCGCAGCTCGCCGAGGCGGAGGCGCGGTACCGCGCGTTGGTCGAGCAAACCCCGACCATCACCTACATCGACGCCATCGATGGTCCCGCCCGAACCTCCTACATCAGCCCCCAGACCGCCTCGATCCTGGGTTACTCCCCTGCCGAGTGGTACGCGGACCCCGAGCTGTGGTCGAAGATCGTTCACCCGGATGACGCTGCAGGCGATCCCCACGTGGGAGGCGGTGATGCGCCGCACGATTCTGTGTATCGGCTCATCGCGAAGGACAGCCGTGTGGTCTGGATCCACGACCAGGCGCGCCT
>JAYVBZ010000274.1:0-6827 GCA_043750215.1 Actinomycetota bacterium | reverse complement strand
CTCGTCGGTCACGTTCTCCTGAAGCATCGTGTAGCCGGTGACCCACATGGTTCCCACGAAGAAGCCCAGAGCCCCCGTGAAGATCGCGGCAAGGGAGATGTTCGGCTGCACTGCCAGGACGAAGAGACTGACCGCCGCGAACAGCATGCTCGAGGAGAACACGAGCTCCCGTTCGAACATCTTCCCGACGAAGTTCAGCGCGACGATCCCCGACGCCATCCCAAGACCGAACGCGGCCATCAGGATGGGCCATCCCGCCGTCTGCGAATCCAGCGTGGTGTACGCGAACGAGGGCCCCAGGCTGAGCACCGCACCGGTGGCCGCCATCGCCGCCCCGATCCCGAACATCATCGTTCGCGCCAGCTGATTCTCCTTGAGGAACTCCACACCTTCTTTCATGTCGCGGCCGATCTGACGCCATTCGAAGTCCGCAGCCGTCCGTGCGGTCGGGGACTTGATCGGTATCCCGCTCACCATGGACGCACTGAACGCGAACGTCCCCGCGTCTACCAACAGCGCCAGCGACTCGACGTGTGTGCCGAAGAAGGGGATACCGGACGCCGTGGCCGCGAGCACCGTGGCGATGATCCCGCCAAGGGGAAGTGTCCCGTACGTCGAGAGCAGCACCGCGGAGTTGGCGTTCGCAAGTTGCCGGCGCGGCACGAACTGCGGGAGCGACGCATCCCGGCATGGTGTCCAGAGCAGCGCGAAACACTCGACACCGAACGACAGCGGGAAGATCATCCACAGCTTGGGAACGAATGCCATCGCCCCGTAGAGGACTCCCCGCCCGACATCGGCCAGGATCATCATCCGTTTCCGGTTGAAGCTGTCGACGAACGTCGCCGCGAGTGGCCCGAAGAGCGCTGCCGGCAGCACCCGAACGATCATCACCGCTCCGCCGGAGCCCAGCTGCGCGGTCGCGGAGCCTCCTGCCAACCGGGTCGCCAGCGCCAGAACGGCGGCCAGCCCGATCCAGTCGCCCAGACTCGAGATAGTCATGGCCGCCAACAACCTGGTGAACGGCTTGTGGCGTAAGAGGTCCGCGAAGCTCGCCGACCGGGTGCCGCGCAGTTCGGCGATCTCGTCGGCGATGGACGCCACGAGTAGCTACCCCTCCTCGGCGACGGCGACTACGGCTGAGGACTTCTTCTTCGCCGTCGTCTTCTTCTTCGTGGTCCGTTTCGCCGCGCTCTTCTTCTTGGTGGCCGATGTCTTCTTCTTGGTTGCGGCTCGAGCCGCGCGAGCCACCGACTTCGCCGCGCGCGAGGCGGCCTCTGCCTCGAGGTCGCCCGACTTCGTGACGTTCAGATCGTCGTCCATCTCGGCGCCGCAGGTCCAGCACTTCACAGATTTCGGCCGCTGGAGCAACAGCCCGCTGCATTCCGGACACTGCTTGTCCTTGATCGGTGGGTTGTTCACCGCTCCGTCGCAGTCCGGATAGCGCTCACACCCATACATCAGCCCGAACCGTGTTCGTTTCTCCACCAGCTCGCCTTGGTTGCAGACGGGGCACTTCACCTCGGTGCTCACAGGCGGTTCCTTCTTGATGTACTTGCAGTCGGGATAACCGCTGCACCCCACGAAGGGCCCGAACCGCCCCACGCGTTCCTGCAGTTGGTGCTTCCCGCACTCCGGGCAGGTCTCATCCAGCATCACCGGCTCGGGACGAACGCTCCCGTCCATGTTGCGGATGTAGCGGCAATCCGGGTAGCTCGTGCAACCGACGAACTTCCCGTAACGGCCCAGCTTGATCTCCAGCTTGCCGGGTTCGCGACCTTCCTCCGGGCAGAGCGGGCACGCTTCATCCAGTTCTTCGCTATAGCGCTCGAAGCTGTGCTCGGCCTTCTCCAGCGCGCGTTCGAACGGACCGTTGAACTCGTGGAGCATCTGGACCTTGCCCAACTCGCCCTCTGCGATATCGTCGAGTTCCTTCTCCATGTAGGCGGTGAAGTTCGCATCGACCACATCGGGGAAATGCTCGATGAGCTTGTCGATGACCACGTACGCCACATCTTCGGGATAGAACCGCTTGTCCTCAAGCCGCACGTAGCTGCGGGCAACGATCGTGGAGATGATCGAGGCATAGGTGGACGGACGACCGATCCCAAGCTCCTCCAGTGTCTTCACCAAGCTTGCCTCGGAGAAACGTGGGGGAGGTTGGGTGAAATGCTGTTCGGGCAGAACCTCGAGCATCTTCAGGAGTTCTTCCGCGGTCAGCGGCGGGAGCATCGATTCCGCGTCCTCGTCGGGAGCATCGTCTCGGCCTTCGAAATACACCCGTCGGAACCCGTCGAAGATCATGGTCTGCCCGGTGGCGCGCAACCCGTAGCGCACATCACCGTCGGCCAACGCCTCGATGTCCACTCCCACCTGGTTGAACCTGGCGTCGGCCATCTGCGCGGCCATGGTTCGCTGCCAGATCAAGGTATAGAGGCGGAGCTGGTCACGGTCCAGACTGCTCGCTACGCGTTGCGGGGTTCGTAGCACGCTTGTGGGGCGCACGGCTTCGTGCGCCTCCTGGGCGTTGCGCGAGCGGGTCTTGTACCGACGGAACTCCGCCAGCGCGTACTCGTTGCCGTACTCGGACTTCACCAGTTCTGTGATCTCCAGGAGAGCCGAGTCGGCGATGGTCACGCTGTCGGTACGCATGTAGGTGATGAGCCCGACGGTTCCTTCGCCCGGGATCGCGATCCCTTCGTACAGCCGTTGGGCGGTCGACATGGTCTTACGCGCACCGAACCCCAGCTTGCGCGCCGCCTCCTGTTGCAGCGTGGACGTCGTGAACGGGGCCGCAGGCGAACGCTTGCGCTCCTTCTGCTCAACGTTCGTCACGCGATAGGAAGCGCGGTTCAGGCGCTCGACGTGCTGCGCCGCCTGGGCCTGGGCCCCCAGCGTGATGCCCTTCTTGTCGGGGTTGGCCGCCAGCTTGCCGTCGGGGATCTCCGCCAGGTGCGCCGTGAACGGCGCGTCACGTCCCTCGGGCGTCAGCCGGACATCGACGCTCCAGTATTCGACCGGGTTGAACGCAGTGATCTCACGTTCGCGTTCGACGATGAGACGAACGGCGACGGACTGCACCCGGCCCGCGGACAGACCCGGGCGAACCTTCCGCCAGAGGATAGGGCTGATCTTGTACCCCACCAGCCGATCGAGGATCCGCCGGGCCTCCTGCGCGTCGAAAAGGCGGAGGTCGATGGCGCGGGGCTGGCGGAAGGCATCGAGGATGGCGTCCTTCGTGATCTCGGTGAAGGTGACGCGTTTGGCCGTGGCGGGATCGACGCCCAGCAGGGTGGCCACGTGGAACGCGATGGCTTCACCTTCCCGGTCGTAGTCCGTTGCCAGGACGACGTCGTCCGCGCCCTTCATCGCCCGTTTCAGTTCAGCCAGATGCCGTTCGGAATCCTCCGGCACCACGTAGGTGACGGCGAAGTCCTGCTCCGGATCAACGCCCAGCTTCGACTTCGGGAGGTCCCGGATGTGCCCATAGCTGGCGCGGACGGTGTAGTCACCGCCCAGGTACTTCTCGATGGTCTTCGCCTTCGCGGGCGACTCGACCACGACCAGCGTCTTCGGCATATGGGTCGATTCCTTTACAGGGAGGAGCACGGAGTGTCAAACAGGGGTTCCGCGGGGACGGTACCACCGCCCCTGGTCGGGACTGGGATGGCGTGAGACGGCCTCAGGCGTCACAGGAAGGTCACGACCCTCGCGTTGGAAGCCCTGAACGCGCTGCTACGCTCCTTCTATTCCCTCCCCCGGAGGCTAGATGCTCGCCCTCTTCACCCACCTCATCACCGATGCGGTTCGCCAACATGGCTACCTCGCCGTCTTCATCCTGATGACCTTCGAGTCGGCGTGCGTCCCCATCCCATCGGAGGTGACCATGCTCCTGGGAGGTGCACTCACCGTGGCTGCGGTGGCGTCCGCGGGCCAAGAGCTGAGCCTCCCGCTCGTGATCGCGGTCGGGGTTTCCGGCAATCTACTCGGTTCGCTCCTGGCGTACTGGGCGGGCGCCGTTGGTGGTCGCGCCTTCGTGGACAAGTTCGGACGCTACCTCCTGATCCGGCCTCATGAAGTCGATCGGGCGCATGCGTGGTTCGAACGAAGAGGACCGGCGACCGTGTTCTTCGGAAGGTTGCTCCCGGTGGTTCGCACGTTCATCAGCCTGCCGGCCGGCGTCGCGAAGATGCCCCTGCGGCGGTTCGTCATCTATACGGTGCTGGGGTGCGTTCCCTGGGTCGCCGCCCTGACCGTGGCCGGCGCCGCCGCCGGTGCGCAGTGGGAGAAGGTGTCCACGTATATCCAGCCTGTCGCTTGGGTGCTGCTGGCGGTCATCGTGGTGCTCGGCGCCGTGTTCGTGGCCAAGCGTTGGAAGACGGTCCGTATGGAATATGCCGAATTGGATCGTCTGCGGGAAACCGGACAGGTGTAGCCGGCTACCTGGCCGGCCGCCGCACGGTCACACGTGCGTGACCATGGTCCAGGAGTCGCCGCGATCTTCGACCTTCTCGAACCCCACGCGCTGATACATCATCCGGCTGCGGTTGTGCGCCGCAACGCTCAAGGAGACCGTCTGGAAGCCCGCCTCGCGCGCCTCCAACAACGCGGCACGTAGGAGCGTCTCCCCCAGGCCCTTGCGCCGGTGGAGTGGAACCACGGCGATGGAAAGCTCGGGCGTCTTCTCGTCGACGAACCCGTATCCCGGCTCCGCTGCGGTGAAGAGGCGCCACCAGGTTGCGCCCACACGCTCGCCCTCGATCTGGCCGATCACACCGCCATCACCCTCGCGTCCCCACCCTTGGTGGTATCGCCGGAGGATGGGCTCTCCCAACACCTCGTCGATAGGCTCGCGCGGCCAGTCGGGGTTCCACCGCGCCGCCTCGTAGAGCATCTTCTTCAAGAACTCCGCGTCTTCTTTCGTGACCGGTCGGATGTTCACCTGTTCACGCTCCTCGATGGCTCTCGATGTGGGTCAAACCTAACCCAGCCCGGCGCCGGATGCCTCTGATCGGCTTTCGTGCGAGGCCAGCACGAAGGGCACGCTGGTCAAGACCGCCCGCTCCTCGAAGAGGAAGAGCCGCTTGATGAACAGCGCACTCTGGTTATGCAGAAGGAGATGCCGCCACTTCGTGAGGATGAACTCGGGGATCACCACGTTCACCACTGTGTCGGGACGCTCGGTGAAGCGTCTGACCTCCTCCAGCATCGGCGCGGTCAGGTCACGGAACTGAGCCTCGACGATGTCCAGGGGAACCCCCATCTGCCGGTCGAACCATTGCTCCTCCAGCGCGTGCGCGGTCTCCGGATCCATGTCGAAGTAGATGGCCCGCGTCTCGGTAGCCGCCAGGGATTGCGCATAGTTGATCGCGCGGATCGAGGCGTCGCTCACCTGAGAGACGAACACCAAGGTGACCGTTCGAGAAGGGATCAATGGTTTGCTGTCGACGCCCGCGGCGTCATGGCTCACGGGCACATCGGTCACGACCACATTCGGTTCGCGGAGAAGGCCGGACTTGAGCCGGACCATCTCGCGACCCTTCAGGATGTAGCGAAGAAGGCCACCATCCATCGTCTCGGGCACCACGACGGTGACGAAGTCATCAGGTCCGCGCGGGATCCCGCGAACGAACAACTGCACCCGGTGGAGGAGGTCTCCGTCGCCGGGCAGGGCCTCCAGGTCCAACCCTCCTCCGGCGAAACCCCGCCACCTGTCTTGTACCTCTGTAGGGATGACACTTCCCTCACCCGCGTACACGGCGTGGAAGGATGTCGGTCGCAAGGATCGGATGTAGCCAAGGGCCTCTCCCGTCGCGGTCGACATCTGTTTCGACACGAGCACAACGTGGTTCGCTCCGATGGTATTCGGGGTGACCACCCCACGACGAAGTTGCGCCTGCACGGCGAGGTAGTGGCGATGGATGGAAGCGAACGTCGCGACGATGATCGGCATCGCGATGATGACGATGTAGGCGCCATGTACGAACTTCGTGGCTGTGACCACGACCAGCACCAGGCCGGTAGCGATCGCCCCGATCGTGTTGATGACCATCGAGGTGCGCCACCCCTTCGCCGCCTCCCGCCCCTTCTTCCCTTCCTTGTGCCAGTGACGAACCATCCCCGTCTGCGACAGCGTGAACGAGGTGAACACCCCCACGACGTAGAGCTGGATCAAGTGGTTGACGTCGGCACTGAAGATGATCACCAACAACGCCGCGAAGGCCGACAGGATGATGACGCCGTTGGAGAAGACCAGGCGGTCACCTCGGTTGGCGAACTGCCGCGGCATGAAGCGATCCCTGGCAAGCAGTGAGGCCAGACGAGGGAAGTCCTGGAAGGAGGTGTTCGCTGCCAACACCAAGATCGCGGTCGTGAAGATCTGCACCAGGTAGAACCCGATCCCCCCACCGAACACCGTGTGCGCGACCTGTCCCAGCACCGAACGGTCGGCGCTTACCGTGACGTGCATCCGGCTGGCCAGGAACGAGATCCCCAGGAACATCGCTACAGAGATCGCGCCCATGATCGCGAGCGTGTCCGAAGCGTTCTTCGCCTGTGGCCGGCGGAACGCGGGTACTCCGTTGGAGATCGCTTCCACGCCGGTGAGCGCCGTGGCGCCGGACGAGAAAGCTCGAAGGATGGCGAACACTCCGATGCCACCCAAGGTCTTCACCAGATCCGGACGTAGCGGCAGCGCGGCAGCCAGAGGGCACCCACCGACGCACTTGGTGAAGCCAACGCCCACCAATATGAAGATGGAGACGATGAACGCGTAGGTCGGAAGAGCGAAGATGGCGCCCGCCTCCTTCACTCCTCGGAGGTTGGCG
>JAYVBZ010000273.1:0-3648 GCA_043750215.1 Actinomycetota bacterium | reverse complement strand
CAACGCGACCGTGACCGCCGCCGGCGATGTCCGCCTGCTTGCCCTGGAGCGTGCGGAGTTCCTGGATGCCGTCACGGGCTCCCACGCAGCCGCAGAGGCTGCCGATCGGGCCGTGGACCGGCGTCTGGCGCGGGTCACCGGCGACGGCGGTCCGGCAGCCTCCACAGAACCGCAACAGTTTCCTTCGAACCCGTCCGAACCTTCGGGCGGGTAGCGCCGAAGGACAGGTGGAGCCCCTCTCTCCGAGCGGACGGTCCGGCAGCCTCGAGCAGCCGGGCCGTTCGTGATTCTCGGTGCCTCCCGGAGCGCCGTGGGACAATCGCCGCAGATGGTTGCCACGGAGGTGTCGTCAAAGCTAGACCGCCTTCACGCGGTGCTTGCCTCTGAGCCCCGCGGCGTTGTCGTGGCCTATAGCGGAGGTATCGACTCCACGCTTGTCGCGGCTGTGGCCGCGCGATCCCTGGGGGACCGAGCGCTTGCCGTGACCGCGATATCGCCCTCGCTGGCGCCCGGCGAGGCGGAGCAGGCGGCCCGCGTGGCGCGTGAACTGGGGATCGCCCATCGCACCGTCCGCACGCGGGAAACCGAGAACCCCGCCTATCTGGCGAACGGCCTCGATCGCTGCTATCACTGCAAGACCGAGCTGTACGACGTTCTGGGCAGGGTCGCGCAGGAAGCGGGCAAACGTCTGGTTGTCTCCGGCGCGAATGTGGATGATCTCGGTGACTTCCGTCCCGGTTTGCGCGCCGCGGCCGAACACGGGATACGGCACCCGCTCGTCGAAGCTGGCATGAGCAAAGAAGATGTGCGAAGCGCTGCTCGTGAACTCTCCATCCCGACGTGGGACAAACCTGCGTCGGCCTGTCTCTCATCTAGGTTCGCGTTCGGAGTGACGATCACCGTGGAAGAACTGTCGAAGGTAGGGAGCGCTGAGCGTGTGCTGAAGGACGAAGGATTCCGTCAGTGTCGCGTTCGCGTACACGAGGACGTTGTTCGCATCGAGGTGGAGGCGGACGAACTGGCCAGGTTGGCCGATCCGGCTCTGCGCGTACGTGTGTTGGCCGGCATCAAGGCGCTGGGCTATCGGTACGTGACGCTGGACCTCGAAGGGTTCCGCTCGGGTTCGATGAATCCGCCCGACGCGGGGGATGCTCCGGCGTCATGAGCGAAGTACAGATCACCATCCGGTGGAACGACATGGACGCGTATGGTCACGTGAACAACGGCGTCTATCTCAATTATCTGGAGGAAGCCCGAGACCGGCTGGCCGGCGAGCTGTTCGGTGAGAGCGAGTCGTGGGACTTCGTGCTGGCGCATGTGGGGATCGACTTCCGGCAGCAGCTGACGCAAGCCGATGGCACGATCACGGTTCGCTCCGATGTCTCTGGGTGCGGCACCTCGAGTGTTCGGACTCGTGAGTGGATCTTCAGGTCGGACGGCACGCTCGCTGCGCAAGCAGAGTCGGTCATCGTTCCACGGAACGCCGAAGGTACCGGGTCGCGAACGTTGACGGATCAAGAACGCCGAACGATCGAAGCAGTGATCGTTACGGATTGACGCCCACGATGGTCCGGCCGTGGGTGAAGTTGTCGGCATAGGCACCGCTGCCGGTCCACATGAACGTGACCCCGCCGACCCCGCTCGAGGAATCGAGCGAGAACCCCGCGCCGACGTACGTGTTCACGTGGTCGACCACTCCGTTGTGGTCGAAGTCATAGAACATGATGTCGCCTGGGCGAAGATCGGCGAACTTCACCCGGTTGCCGTTCGCGGCCATGTCGGCAGAGGTGCGTTGGGGGAGGCTCCAAGCTGCGTAGGGCCGCGGTGGCGCCACGTTCCACACTCCACCGTCGTCGTGCCGCAGGAGCCACCAGGTGATCCCCGAGCAGTCGAACCCGGGGACCGGTTGGCCGCCAAGACCGGAAGGTTCTGGTGAGTCCAGTCCCCATTCACCGGCCCAGATATAGGGATAGCCCACGTAGTTGATGCCCCACTGCACGACGTCGGTCATCTTCGCGCCGTAGCGGGGGAGGATCATCGAGGCGTACTGTGACGCAACCGTGTTCACGGTGTAGTTCTGGCTGGTTCCACTGGGGGCGTTGTAGGCGGTCGCCGCCATGTAGAGCGAGTAGGCGACCTGCGCGCGCGGCATGTCCGAATGTGGGTTCACATCCTTGGACTCGTCCGAGTTGTTGTAGCGGAGGTATATCCGTTGCCCGATCAGCGTCGTCGCGAAGTTGCGCGGGATCGTGAAGTGGTAGCCATCGGTGGTGTGGAGGCTGTTGAGGTTCTTGATCGCGGCGTTCAGCGCCGGGTAGCGGTCGGTGAGCGCAAGGACCAATGCCTTGTGGACCATCGACATAGTGACGGGCGAATCAGGGTTGAAGTCGCCGGCGCCGTTACGGCGGAGCCATCCCTTCTGCTGTGCGATGTTCGCATACTCGTAGAACGGGCCTGTGTTGTCGAGGTCGTTGAACGAGATCGACGGATCGACCGCTGCCCCTGGGGCGAACGCCTTGACGATCGCGCGAGCGAAGTACTTCCGTGTTTCGATCGCGGCAGGCTGGAAGCTATAGGTACCGTCGGCGTTGGCCGCGTTGTCCAGCATCCAGCTGTTCGACGCAGCGACATAGTTGACTGCGGACTTTGCCCAGTTGTAGTTGGTCATGTCAGACCATGTGATGTTGCGTCGCACGGTTTGCATGCGTGGCGAGATGTAGGGCTTCGGTGGCCTGGGGCCGCCGCCCGCTTCGCCCGCCAGGATGCCGTGGCCAAGACCGGGTGCGGCGGCGTGCGCTTCCAAGGCACCAACCGAGGGCAGGAGGAGGAGCGCAAGCGATCCTGAGACCACTAACGGCGCTATGCGACGACGAAAACGGCGACATCCCCCCGGAGTCATGTGAGTAAGGTCGGCGGGAAGGCGTCGTTCCTTGAGCCTGCGGAGCGAACCACCGCAGCAAGACCGACACTGATAGGCCGTATGCCGAAACCGGCAGGGGTCCGGCACCCACGGTCAGTGCGGTAGGCTCGCGCCGTGCTCGGCGATCAGCTCGCGCTAGTGATGGATCTCAGGTCGTGGGACGTGCACGGCGTGGCCTACGTCGACATCACGGTTGCCTACAAGGATCGGTCCCTTGAGACCGCCCGATTGGGCGGGGAAAGCATCCCGGAGGGGCTCGCCGTCGGCGACGAAGTACTGGTCAGCAAGGCGATGAACATGATCGTGGCGCTTCGTCGCTCCGATCCTGACGTGTCGGCCCGTTGATCTCGCGTCAGTCCTTCTTCGGACCCTTCGCCCGAACCTGCTCTACCGAGGTCATCGCGTGCCGGAGATCTTTCAGCCACTCGTCCTGACGTTCAGCGACCAGGCGAACGCACCAGGCCAGCGCGTGTGATCGGCTGCGGGCAACGCCGGAATCCACTAACGTGTCCAACACTCGGCGTTCAGGCATGCGCAGGCGCGTCATAGCCGGCACCGACAGGGTGGTGAACAGCTCGCGCTGGTCCCCGCACGCCGCGCCCCAAGACACCTTGCGTCCGAACTGATGTTGGGCTTCATCGGCGATGTGCATCCGCTGGCCCCGCGTGTCCTCGCGGAATCCGGCGATCCTTGACGCGAAGGCCGCACCGCGCATCTCGGGCGTTGCG
>JAYVBZ010000272.1:0-1587 GCA_043750215.1 Actinomycetota bacterium | reverse complement strand
GCCGCGGTCGTGAAGACGCGCCCATGGGGTCCCATCGTGGTCGCACTCTTCTCCCAGCGAGACCAGTAGCCGGCGGGATCACGATCCCGGTGGTGACCTTCTACAGTGAGGGTCGGCACGTGCGGGCGAGGACTGAGCTCCACCACGGGGGCGAAGCAGAGCGAACACCATCGAACCGAGGGTGGAAGATCGGAGCCGCACTCGCGGCAGGTTCGCGGCGCTGGCATCAGGTAAGGGGTATCGACCTAAGGGAGACCGGGCTTGACCCCCAGCTCCCGCTTGGCGGGCATATGGAGGTTCGATGGCGTGGGTCGAACGCGCGGTGGGCGCCGGTAGCATGGTGGCAAGCCAGCGGTCGCATCCAGCGGTCGGGAAAGGAGAGACGCCTGTGGCCGATCGCATCGACGACATCATCTCCCTCGCGAAACGCCGGGGGATAGCCTTCCAGTCATCAGAGATCTACGGGGGCTTGCGCTCCAGTTGGGACTACGGCCCCCTCGGGGTGGAGCTTCGCCGGAACATCCGGAGCGCATGGTGGCGAAGCATGGTTCAGCTTCGCGACGACGTCGTGGGACTGGAAGCGGCCATCATCATGTCGCCCCTGGTGTGGGAGGCCAGTGGCCACGTCGCAGGGTTCTCCGATCCGCTGGTCGAATGCGGGAACTGTCATCGGCGATTCCGGGCCGATCACCTCGAGCCCAACGCAGACGGTGTCGCGGTGTGTCCCTCCTGCGGGTCCACCTCGTTCGGCGAGGCCAAGCAGTTCAACCTCATGTTCAAGACCCAGATGGGTCCGGTGCAGGACGACGGGGCGATCACCTATCTCCGGCCGGAGACGGCTCAGGGGATGTTCGTCGACTTCACGACGGTGCAGACGGTTGCCCGCCGCAAACTTCCGTTCGGGATAGCCCAGATCGGGAAGTCGTTCCGCAACGAGATCACTCCCGGCAACTTCATCTTCCGGACTCGGGAGTTCGAACAGATGGAGATGGAATTCTTCGTCAAGCCCGGATCAGACGACGGATGGTTCGAGCATTGGAAGGACCAGCGGATGGCCTGGTGCCTAGATCTGGGTCTTTCCAAGGATCGGCTTCGATTCCACGACCACCAAGACGACGAGTTGGCGCACTACGCGAAGAGCGCGACCGACATCGAGTATGAGTTCCCGTTCGGCTGGTCCGAGCTTGAAGGGGTCCACAACCGGACCGACTTCGATCTTTCGGCGCATCAGCGTGCGAGCGGCCAGGACCTGTCCTACTTCGACCAGGAAACCGAGGAACGCTACGTGCCGTATGTGGTGGAGACCGCGATCGGACTGGATCGGATGCTTCTGGCATGTCTCTGCGATGCCTACCGGGTTGAGGAAGCGCCGACGGCCAAGGGCGATACCGACAAGCGAACCGTGCTGGGGTTGGACCGATCGCTTGCGCCGATCAAGGTCGCAGTGTTACCGCTCTCGCGGAAGGACACCCTGGTTCCGGAGGCGCGCCGGATCCACGAGCTGGTCAAGACGGAGTGGATGACCCAGTACGACGACGCCGGCGCGATCGGCCGCCGCTACCGGCGTCAGGATGAAGTGGGGACGCC
>JAYVBZ010000271.1:0-1562 GCA_043750215.1 Actinomycetota bacterium | reverse complement strand
TCGAAGCCGAGGCGGCCCCGGACCTGACCGAGGTCGAACTTTCTGGGGAACCAGGGAAAGTCGCCCGGCTGCAAGAGACCTTCCTGGCATCGCGGTTCGCGGACCGGACCCCGCTGTTCGCCGAACGACCGTTCCTCCTTCGCCTGGACGGCTTCACGGTGAGTGGTCGTATCGATGCCATCTACGGTGAGGATATGGACTCGCCGTGGGAGGTCGTGGACTGGAAGACCGGACGCAAGCCCGCGCAGGAGGACACCGTGGCTGGTCTGCAATTGGATCTCTACGGCCTAGCGTGCGTCGAGATCTGGCGAAAGCGTCCCGCGGACGTCACGCTCACCTATCTCTATCTCAGTGGCCCGGACGAGGTCACCAGCCCGATGGCCGATCCAGACGAGGTCCGCGGCCGGGTGCTGGAAGGCCTTCGGGCCATCGAAGCAGGGGGGTTCGAACCAACGCCCGGGACGCAGTGCAGGTTCTGCGACTTCCGGTCGTTCTGCGATGCGGGGAAGGACTGGCTTGGGTCGAATCCCGACCCCGACCGCGGATCCACGAACTAGGAACTGCGACGGTCCAGTCGATCGATCGCGTCCCCGAACTCCCGGTACCCCGCCGCGGGGTCGAACCCACCCGCGCGGACGCCGGGGACCAGCCGAGCGATGAGTCCGGTTTCCTTCACCGCGCGGATCTGCGCCGCTGCTCGGAACCACTCCAGGTCTCCCGGCTGCAGCACGACCGGTCCCGCGGTGCCCAGACGTCGGTAGGACGAGTCGTTCTCAACCACGACAGCGGTCGGTCGGAACACGTTGGTGAGCGTCACGTGTAGCTCAGGGTCCTGGCAGGCGATGTGCGCCACACCGCCCCGCCACTCTGCTGTCGCCACGACATCCTGGGCTGCCGCCGCGACGGCATCAGGGTCCGAATCGTCCAGGGCCGGCCGATAGAACTCGACCTTCACTTCCCGGCATCCTTACGAACGGACCGCAGACGCTTCGCGAGCGTTCTGAGCATGGCCAGTGAAAGGTCCGGGTCGTTCTGCAGGAGTCGTTCGAATCCCTTACGTCCGATCGACGCGACGGTCATCGGTGTCTCGGTCACCACTGATGCGGAGCGCGGCCCACCATCCAGCAAGCTGATCTCACCGAAGTGATCGCCCGGCAGGATGCGGTTGACGTTCCGCTTCCTCACCAGGACCTTGGCCTGACCGGATAGAACCAGGAAGAAGCTGTCGCCGGATTCCCCCTCCTTCACGATCGTGGCGCCCTCCATGTAGTTGTCCACGGTGGCCAGCGCAGCGATCTGTTTCAGATGCCGCTTCGACAATCCCTCGAACAACGCCACGGAAGCGAGAACCATATCGAGCTTCGGCTTAGCCACGGAGAACCTCCCCTTATCGGACCGCTACAACAATCTAGCTGGCTGAACAGTTAGGCGCACTTCCGCCGTGTCGGTGCCGACCAGTAGGCTTCCGCCGGAACGTCACAAGGAGTGGTCATGGCATCTCGCCTGCCGTATCAACCACTCCCCCTCGAAGTCGCTGCCGGGCATGTTTTGCTGCGTCAAGA
>JAYVBZ010000270.1:0-5875 GCA_043750215.1 Actinomycetota bacterium | reverse complement strand
GCTCACATCGCTCGTAGCGCCAGAGGAAGCAGGGATGGTGGATCGTCGGAAGGTCGTCATCACCGGGATCGGACCGGTCACGCCGGTCGGCATCGGCGTGGACGACTTCTGGACGGGGCTCACCACTGGGCGGAACGGGGTTCGCACTATCACGGCCTTCGACACGTCCGACCTTTCGGTCAGCGTGGCCGGAGAGATCGCCGGATGGGATGCATCCCGATTCCTGGAGACGAAGGAAGCTCGTCGGACCGACCCTTACGCCCAATACGCCATCGCCGCCGCGCAACTCGCGTGGGAGGATGCGGGTGCGCCCCAGGTCCCCTCCGAGCGTGGCGGCATCATCATGTCGACCGGGATCGGCGGCATCCAGACCCTGATCGCTCAACACAACGTGATGCTGGAGAAGGGGCCCGGGCGCGTGTCTCCGTTCATGGTCCCCATGCTTATGGCCAACGCGGCAGCCGGACACATCGCCATGCGGTTCGGCCTGACAGGCCCGAACTACTGCGTCGTCAGTGCGTGTGCGTCGTCGAATCACGCGCTCGGGGAAGGCATGCGCCTGATCCGAGATGGCTACATCGATCTCTGTATCGCCGGCGGTTCGGAGGCTTCGACCATTCCCTTGACCGTTAGCGCGTTCAGTCAGATGACCGCTCTCACGAAGAACCCTGATCCGGAGACGGCGTCACGGCCGTTCGACGCCGAGCGGAACGGGTTCGTGCTCAGCGAAGGTGGGTGTGCGCTCATCCTGGAATCGGAGGAGCACGCGAAGGCACGCGGAGCGCGCATCTATGCCGAGGTCGCGGGATACGGGATGAGCGATGATGCGCACCACATCACGGCGCCCGATCCGAAAGGTTCGGGCGCAACGCTCGCCATGCGGTGGGCCCTGAAGGACGCCGGTGAGGACGCCTCTGCGGTCGACTACATCAACGCGCATGGCACCTCCACGGGTCTGAACGATGCGGCGGAGACGGCGGCCATCAAGACCGCGCTGGGTGAAGAGAAGGCTCACGCCGTGGCCATCAGCTCTACCAAGTCGATGACGGGGCATATGCTGGGAGCGGCTGGAGCAGTCGAGGGTGCAGCGTGTGCGCTGGCCATCGCCCACGGCGTGATCCCGCCCACCATCCACTACAAGACACCCGATCCGGCGTGCGACCTCACCTATACGCCGAACCAAGCGCGCGAGCTGGACGTTGCACTCGCACTCTCGAACTCGTTCGGGTTCGGTGGTCAGAACGCCTGCGTCGCGTTCCGCAAGACCGTATGAGGACCTAGTGAGCCAGCTCCCCCCACCACCTCCCGGATCGTTGCCACCCCAACCGAGCCCGTGGACTCCGCCCGCAACTTCCACCTCGGCGCTGCCTGCCTGGCGCACGGCTAGATCCGGATGGGTCATCCTGCATATCGTCATCGGCCTGGGCATCGGGTTCGGGGCGATCATCTTGGCGGTCATGATCGTGGGCGCTGGACACTTCGATGCCTATGCGGCCAGTCGGATCGTGCGGGCCAGTCGGGACGCCAACAACCTCACGCCCCAGGCGCAGCGGATCGTCGCTGCCATGGGCGGAGCGTCTCTGATCGCGCTGGCCTCGGGCGTCCTGGCGTGGCTCCTGTTCGTCTATCTGCGGGTGCGAACGAGCATCCGGGCCGTTCTGCTGGTCGCTATCCCACTGGCCGGCGCGCTGATCGGCTACGGCATGATGGCTGCGGTCTTCCCGAAGCTCGCCGGCTACTGATCCTCGAAACTTCGGTGCCATCGTCCGGCGTTGAACACAGCCATGATCGTGCGCCCCTCGACCAGACGCTCGAACCGGATGCGCCTGGGCATCCAGGTCTCCCCTACAGCGAACGACCCGTCGTCCAGTGGCAAGAGGTCCCCCGAACCGTCTTCGTTGTCCAAGGGCCACTGCAGGCTAAGCACTCCTTTGCGCAGTGAGACGACCATCGCCGGACACCACGGATCATCGTTGCGGTACAGCCCCGGGTATGCCTCCCACTCGGCAGGATGCGGCGCGGGCTCGGGTCCGGTCCACGCGGCTCCACGGAACCAGTGGTCCCCGTGGAACGCCTCAACGATGGTCCCGGCTGGATCACGGCCGAACTGCAGGGCGTGACGATCCAACGAGGGATGCGGCAGCAGGAATGTGTCGTTGGCCTCGCCCAAGGGGTCGCGCTCAAGCAGTACCCCGACCGGACCCTCGGAAAAGCGGAGCGAGGGGCCTTCGACGAGCACCTGGAATGTCCGGCCATCATCGGCTACAAAGGTGCCGGTGAAGTCGGCGCCGTTCGGGATGTCGGTCGATGCCGGTGGGTGCGGCATCGCGACCAGGGCTTTGCCCTGCGTCGCCGCGTGCACGACATCCATCGCGTAGTGGGCGAGCGATCGCTTGTCGCCCATCCCGTTCTGGAGGATGACGCAGCCCAGCCCTCGCTCGGGCTGCACCTCGAGGTAGGCCTCGAACCCGACCATGCCGCCCGAATGCCAGATCGACCGAACGCCGTTCTCCTGTCCTGCCCAGAAGCCGTACCCATACCCGAACCCGGGTGCGTCGGGGTCATCCACGGATGGTGAGGTGAGCACGTCGAACGCCTCGGGGGTCAAGAGGGAGCTCTCCCCGTCGGAGAGCGAGCGCCCGTTCCCTAGAAGGAGCCGCGCGTACGCGCTCATGTCGATGACGTTGGACACGATGGAGCCATCTGCAGTGTTGCTCAACAACCAAGTGGCTTGCACCAACGGGTGGTCCAGGCGCGCGGGTCGATCGGTGTAGAGCGGCAGGTAGCCGGTCGCCAGGTTCAGCCGAGTCTCGTCGGTGATGGCGCCGTCGGTCGCGCTCATGTGGAGCGGCCCGAAGACGCGTTCACGAAGCAGGTCTTGGATCGGCTTCCCGGTGACGTGCTCCAGCACGATGCCGGCCACCTTCCATGCGTCGTTGGAGTACCAGAAACGTTCTCCCGGCGGGAAGGTCGGAGGCGTCTCGCGGAGCTGCCACGCCGCGCCCAGCCCCGTGGGAGCATCCTCGGTGCCCGCATGCAGGCCAGAGGAGTGCGTCATCAGATGGTGCATGGTGATAGGCCCGAACGGCTGCGGGATCTCGAGCCAGGGAAGGATCTCGGTAACCGGCTGGTGCAGATCCAGCCGCCCGGCTTCAGACTCCTGCACCGCGACCATCCCGGCGAAGCCCTTGCTGATGGATCCGATCTGGAACCTCGTCTCCGGCCGAACCGGAGCGTTACTCGCCACGTCGGCGAAGCCGCGAACAACCACACCTAGGATCTCGTGGCCATCCGTGATCGCCAGTGCGACACCGGGTGCATGCATGACGGGAAGCCGGTGTTCGATGGCCTCACCGATGAGTTCGAAGGCCTCGACAAGACCCGCCATCGATCGCTACTCCCCGAAGAAGAGCTTCAGCTCTCGAGCTGCAGACTCCGGAGAATCGCTGCCGTGCGCGATGTTCTCCCCGATGAGTGTGGCGAAGTCGCCACGGATGGAGCCCGGAGGGGCCTCGACGGGGTTCGTCGGGCCCATAAGGGTTCTCCAGCAGGTGATCGCCTCCTCCCCCGTGATCTTCGCGATAACCACTGGGCCGCCCGTGATGAAGTCCACGAGCTCTCCGAAGAATGGCTTCTCGCGATGCTCACCGTAGTGCTCCTCGGCGACCTGGCGCGGGATCGAGTAGAGGCGCATGGCGTCGATCCGCAGCCCTTTTGCCTCGACACGCTTCAGAACCTCGCCCACCAAGCCGCGGCGCACGCCATCCGGCTTGACGATGAGCAGGGTGGATTCGATAGCCATCTCAGTTGTCTCCCAGTGGTCGTCCGAGCGCCCGGTAGGCGTCCGCGACAGTGTACAGAGAGCCCGTTACCAGGATGAGATCTCCCGGGTCCGCAGCGCTGCGCGCGGCGTCCAGGGCGGAGGCTACGCTGGGCTCGACCTGGACGGAAGCACCGGCGGCGCTGAACCGATCCGCCAACAACAGCGGGTCTGCACTTCGAGCGCTGTTGTTCTTCGTCAGATAGACCACGTCGACCAGCGGTGCCAGCGGCAGGGCGATCCCGTCCGCGTCTTTGTTGGCGCTGGTCGAGAGCACCAGATGCATCCGCTCCCAGATGAACGCCTCGCGCAGCGCCAGACAGAGCGCCTCCGCGCCCGCAGGGTTGTGCGCCCCATCCAGCACCAAAAGCGGATCACGTTCGATGATCTCCAAGCGGCCGGGCGAACGCAGGCCCGCCAGCGCCTCTCGAACCACATCCAGCTCTAGGGCCTTGCCGAACAACGCCTCGACCGCAACCAGGCCGGCAGCAGCGTTCCTGGCCGCGTACTCGCCGAAGAGCGGGACGAACAGGTCGTCGTAGGTGGCGTAGAGCCCGCGAACCGAGAACGATTGCCCGCCCACCGCCTGCAGCCGGTCGTCGGTCTCCCAGTCACGGAACTCGAGCTTCAGGTCGGCGTCCACCTCATGTGCCCGGGCCTCGAGAACAGCCATCACATCGCCGTCCTGTTCACGAACGACCACCGGCCGCTTCGCCTTGATGATCCCGGACTTCTCGCGCGCGATATCCGCGATGGTCGGTCCCAGTTCGGCTACGTGGTCCAAACCGACCGGACAGATCACGGCAACGTCGGAGGCGATCAGGTTCGTCGCGTCCCACGTGCCACCCATCCCCACCTCGAAGACCCCGAGTCCCACAGGCCGGTCGGCGAACCACAGGAACGCGAGCGTGGTCAGGGCCTCGAAGTACGTGACAGCGGTCTGCGCCCCGGCGTCCACCAGATCGAAGTACGGAGACAGGCGTGCCCATTCATCGGCGAACTCTTGCTGGGTGATCATGTCGCCGCACACACCGAGCCGTTCGCGAACGGTTACGAGATGGGGCGACACGTATAACCCTGTGGCTACCTCATGCGCACATGCCATCCGGGCGATGGCTCGTGCCGTGGTGGATTTGCCGTTGGTACCGGTGACGTGGATCGTCGGGTAGGTCAGCTGCGGATCATCCAGATAGTTCGCGAGAGCCTGCATCCTCTCCAACGACGGCTCGGGCATGTGTTCTGGCTGACGCGCATCCAGCTGCGCCTGCGCGTCGTCGAACCGCATGTTTCTTCACACCTCCACAGGCGCGAGAACAGCGACCACAGACGGCACGTCTGCAACAGCACGGTCGAAACTGGCGACATTGCCCGCCTCCGTGAGGTCGCGCTCCACATGGCGGAGGAGCTCGAGCCGCTCCGGGCGGTCGTTGACGGTAACCAGCTCCACCGCAGCACGCAGCGACACCTTCTGGAGCGCCTTCTCTCTGCGAACGGCCGTGAGGATCTCCGCGCCTAACTCGTACACCGCTGTATCGCCCTGTGCTGCACCAGTTCCCAGGTCTTCAGCCGTCGGCCACGAGGCCCGATGGACGCTCCCACCCCGCCACCACGACCAGACCTCTTCCGTGACGTACGGGAGGAACGGCGCGAAGAGACGAAGCAAGACATCGAGCGCGATACGAAGCGCTCCGACTGCCGAGGCTGCACCACCTTCACCGTGCGCACCGTAGGCCCGCTGCTTCACCAGTTCCAGGTAGTCGTCGGTGAACGCCCAGAAGAACCGTTCCGTCTGGTCCAGGGCGCGCGCGTGATCGTAGGCCGCGAACGCCTCGGTTGCTTCGCGCACGACGTCCGCTAGCACCGCCAGCATCGACCGATCAAGTGGCTCGGTGACCTCCCCGGGCGCTGCCTCCATCCCCAAGGTGAACCTGGATGCGTTGAGGATCTTGATCGCGAGTTTCCGCCCGACCTTCATCTGCTGTTCGTCGAACGTGGCGTCGGCACCCAGCCGTGCGGATGCGGCCCAATAGCGAACCGCATCGGAGCCGTGCTGCT
>JAYVBZ010000269.1:0-11958 GCA_043750215.1 Actinomycetota bacterium | reverse complement strand
ATCGGCGGCATCATGTCCTTTTCGGGCTGGGGAAGTAGGCTGAGTGACCATAAGGATAGGACGAACTCCCCAGGAAGGCCGGTATGAGCGAGCAAGAATCCGTGAACGAGACGAAAGACGTAGCTCCCGACGACGTCATTGCGGCCGCTGCATCTGACGGCGCAGGCTCCCTTCACGACCAGGTGATCGAGGCGTTGAAGAAGGTCTATGACCCCGAGCTCGGTATCAATGTGGTGGACCTCGGGCTCGTGTATAGCGTGGAGCTCTCCGAGAGCGGTGACGTCGACGTGACCTACTCACTGACCACGATGGGTTGCCCGATCGGACCGATGATCGAGGACCAGATGCGGACGTTCGTGCAGGCAGTGGATGGCGTCGGAGAAGTCCGCCCAGAGATGGTCCTGCGTCCGGCGTGGAGTCCCGAGATGATGTCCGATGAGGCGAAGGCAGCGCTCGGCGTCTTCTGATCCACCTGTTGCAACGGCGTGATTGACGTTGCAGGTGCAAATCCGGTACAACTCTGACCTGGAGCGCTTCGAAAGGGCGAGGATGGTTCGCACGCGGTGCACAGGACTGGTTGGGGCGATGATTCCCTCGCGCCTGTGCTGTATGCGTTCGACGCGTCCCTGAGGCGCCACGTACTTCTCGCACCGCCACCCGTCCACCCGACATCAAGGTTTCCGGGGCCGCGCGAGCGGCCCTTCGTCATCCCAGGCAGCGTGAGGACAAGAAGGAGCTCGACATGAGTGAGTACGCAAACCCCGACGTCCTGGTCGATACCGACTGGCTCGAGGAACACGGAGGGGATCCGACCGTTCGCCTCATCGAGGTGGATGAAGACACGACCGCCTATGACAAGGGTCACATCTCCGGTGCCGTGAGATGGAACTGGACCACCGATCTTCATACAACGGTCGGCCGGGACTTCCAAGACCAGGAGGGATTCGGCAGGCTGTTGTCAGAAGCGGGGGTTGGCGCCGACACGACGGTGATCCTCTACGGGGGGAACAACAACTGGTTCGCCGCCTACGCGTATTGGCTTCTGAAGCTCAGAGGGTTCGACAACGTGAAGCTCCTGAACGGTGGAAGGAAGAAGTGGGAGCTTGAGAGTCGCGAGCTGGTGCAAGAGGTGCCGTCGTTCTCGGAGACGGGCTACCGCATAACCGGCGCAGAGCGGCCCACCATCCGCGTCATGCGAGACGAGGTCATCTCCAAGGTCGGCAGCGCGACGGGCTTCGTGGACGTCCGCTCCCCGGAGGAATACCGCGGCGAGAAGCTCGCTCCCGACCATCTCCCGCAGGAGCAGTCGCAGGTTCCCGGTCACATCGCGGGGGCTGCGAACATCCCCTGGGTGAAGGCAGCGAATGACGACGGCACCTTCAAGTCCGCAGACGAATTGAAAGCGCTCTACGCCGAGCACGGGATCACCGGGGACCAGGAGATCATCGCCTACTGCCGTATCGGGGAGCGTTCCAGCCACACGTGGTTCGCCCTCCAGGAACTGCTGGGGTACGGCAACGTCAAGAACTACGACGGCTCATGGACCGAGTACGGCAGCCTGGTGGCCGCTCCCGTCGAGATGGGTTGACGCGAGCACGGAGGAGCACGACTGACGACGACTTCCCGCGGCCGGGTCTTCGCGCGGGGAGGTCGGGTTAGCTCAGTCCCCGGTTGTCCTGCTTGAGCGCAGTGTCGACGCTGACAGCCGCTGCTACGACCAGTTGGCGCAGGGGGTCGGATAGTTCGCGGTGCATGTGCACCACGTAGAAATCGGCGGTGGTGAAGAGGGCGCGTGTGATGCCTTCGAACGTCTTCGTGATGCGTGCGACTTCCTCGCCCGCCGCATCCTTGATGTTGAAGTTCCATGCTCGCCAATTCTCTGCGTTGATCGAGCCCACGGCGGTACCGCCGGATTCGAGGCCAAAGTGGATCTTCCCGATCATGTTCTCCTGCACGATGCGCCCTATCTCAGCCCCAGATGCGTCACTCACGACCATCGTGGACTTGAAGACCTTCGCCGGTCTGGTCATCGAGAACAACACGGCCCCCGACCCGTCGACGATCTCGTATCGGTGCGAGAGGAACTGATCGAACTTCGTGAAGGCTCGGATGAGCTTCTTGGCCGTGGATTGGCCGATCTCCCGGACTGCTCCGAGCTTCGTGCCCTCCCGGTTCATGACCTCATACTCGTTCGTGAGTTCGATGATCTTCGTCTTCTGATTCACTACGAGGATCGGCTCGGTCAGCAGCGTTCCGCCGCCCTGGAAGGCGGCCTCGCCCACTCCTGCCTGCTCGTTCACCTGGTGCTGGACCCGGTCTCGAGCCTCCTGCTCTCGTTCGTCGCCCATGCGGTCTCCTCCCTCAGATGTCCCGACGATGCTACCGGGGTGCCTCGTCGCCGTAATCCGACCTCTGCGATAGACTTTGACCCTGTAGACAGAGATGGTCGTCGTGAACGAGGGGATCGGGGAGGACGGAACCATGGGTGTCAGCCAAGAAGAACACCTCCAAGAGCTCAGCAAGGGATACCGGTTCGACTGGAAAGACGCCGATCACTCGGTGTTCACTCCGAAGCGAGGGCTGTCCCAGGACGTGGTCAGGGAGATCTCCGCCCGCAAGGACGAGCCGGCCTGGATGCTGAAGACCCGCCTCAAGGCCTTGAAGTACTTCGAGATGCGCCCGATGCCCTGGTGGGGTGCCGACCTCTCGGGGATCGACTTCGACAACATCTTCTACTTCATCCGCTCAACCGAGAAGCAAGCGTCGAACTGGGAAGAGCTTCCCGACGACATCAAAGACACCTGGGACAAGCTCGGGATCCCCGAGGCCGAGAAGAAGTACCTGGGTGGCGTGAGCGCGCAGTACGAGTCCGAGGTCGTTTATCACAAGATCAAGAAGGAACTCGACGACATCGGGGTCATCTTCACGGACATGGATACCGCGCTCCGTGAGTACCCCGACCTGGTGAAGGAATACTTCGGGACCATCATCCCGCCCAACGACAATAAGTTCGCCTCGCTCAACACGGCGGTGTGGTCGGGTGGGTCGTTCGTCTACGTGCCACCGGGCGTGAACGTCGACATCCCGCTCCAGGCCTACTTCCGGATCAACCAGGAGAACATGGGTCAGTTCGAGCGAACGCTGATCATCGCCGACGAAGGTAGCTACGTGCATTACGTCGAGGGCTGCTCGGCCCCGATCTATAGCTCGGACTCGCTGCACTCCGCGGTCGTGGAGATCGTCGTGAAGAAGGGCGCCCGCGTCCGCTACACGACCATCCAGAACTGGTCGACGAACGTCTACAACCTGGTCACCAAACGCGCGGTTGCCCACGAGGACGCCGTCATGGAGTGGATCGACGGCAACATCGGCTCCAAGGTGACGATGAAGTACCCCTCGATCTACCTGGTCGGCAAAGGCGCGCGCGGCGAGGTTCTGTCCGTCGCGTTCGCCGGCAAGGGGATGCACACGGACGCGGGCGGCAAGGCTGTGCACGCCGCGCCGTACACCACCAGCGTCATCAACTCGAAGTCCGTCAGCAAAGATGGTGGACGTACGGGGTACCGTGGACTGATCCGCGTTGAGCCAGACGCCCACCACGCGAAGTCCACAGTGCGTTGCGACGCGCTGATCCTGGACGAGGAGAGCCGTTCGGATACCTACCCTTACATCGAGGTCGAGGACGAAACGGCTGCTCTCGCGCATGAGGCCACGGTCAGCAAGGTGGGCGAAGATCAGCTGTTCTATCTGATGAGTCGCGGTCTCGCCGAAGCCGAGGCCACCGGCATGATCGTGAACGGGTTCATAGAGCCGATCACCCGTGAGCTCCCGATGGAGTATGCGGTGGAACTGAACCGGTTGATCGAACTGCAGATGGAAGGCTCGGTCGGCTAGGCAACATGACGTCGACCAGTACCTTCGATCAGGAGGCCCTCCAGGCCCTCCCACCGGCGCCCGGGTTCGTCGAGGCCTTGCGCCGCACTGCCTTCGAGCAGTTCGAGGCCCTGCCGATCCCCTCCCAAGACACGGAAGAGTGGCGATACACGGACCTCTCCGAGTTCGACCTGAGGTTCACCCCGCACGTCCCGGGTCACGGCGCGGGAGTCCCGGAGCAGTCCGGGAACCTTGGAGGTTCGATGCTCCGGCACAACTCGAGCGCGGCCATGACCACGTCGGATCAGGACATCGAGGGCCACGGCGTGATCTTCTGCGATCTGGATGTCGCTGCGGAGAAGCACCCGGACCTGGTCGAGCCACATCTGCACTCCCTGGTTCCGACCGACCGAACGAAGTTCACGGCGCTACACGGCGCGTTCCGCGCGGGCGGTACGTTCCTCTACGTTCCTGCCGATGTGTCGGTTGCGTTGCCACTACAGACGCTGACCTATCTGGACGCCGACGGCGCCGCGGTCTTCCCGCACACGCTGATCGTTGCCGAGCGCGGCGCCGAGGTCACGTTCATCGATCGGTTCGCCTCGCCGGGTCTTCGGCGTAGCTTCAGCAACGCGATCACCGAGATCGTGGTGGGTGACGGTGCGCACGTGCGGTACGTGAGCATCCAGGAGTGGGGCACCGGCGTGACGCATCTGGGGGTTGTTCGGGCGCGGGTGGGGCGGGATGCGTCTATCCGAACCCTTGCCATCGGCTTCGGTGCCGATCTCGCCCGCGTGGAGAACGAAGTCCTGCTGGCCGAATCGGGCGGCTTCAGTGAACAGCTCGGGGTGTTCTTCGCCGACGGCGATCAGCACTTCGACCATCGCTCCGTCCAGGATCATGTGGCGCCTAACTGCACGTCTGACCTCCTCTACAAGGGCGCCCTTCGCGACCATAGTCGAGCGGTCTACAGCGGGTGGGTCCACGTTCGTCCCGACGCCCAGAAGACCAATGCCATGCAGACCAGCCGCAACATCGTCTTGTCCGAACACGCGAAAGCCGACGCCATCCCGAACCTGGAGATCGAAGCGAACGACGTGCGTTGTGGCCACGCCGCGAGCGTGGGCCCCGTGGATGAGGACACCATCTTCTACCTCACCAGCCGCGGCATCCCTCGGGAAGACGCCGAGCGTCTCATCGTGACCGGGTTCTTCCAAGAGGTTCTGGACCGCGTGCAGATCGAACAGGTCCGAACGAACGCCGAGCTCGCGATCCAGGAAGAACTGGAGAGGGGGATCCGTTGACGCGCGTGTGCTCGACCAGTGAGGTCCCTGTGGGTGAGGCTCGGCGATTCGAGATCGACGGGCACTGGATCGCCGTTGTGAACCTGGGCGAGGACGGCTTCCGTGCGGTCGACGCCGTGTGTTCGCACGAGCACGCGTGGCTTGACGCGGGCGAGGTCGACGCCGACTTCAGCACCATCGAGTGTCCTAAGCACGGTTCCACGTTTGACCTGAACACTGGGAAACCACGATCGCTGCCCGCCGTGGCCCCGGTCGCGGTCTATCCCTTGACCATCAACGACGACGACATCCTGATCGAGGTGTGACATGACGAAGAACGACAACGGCCCCGCCACACTGGAGGTGCGCGACCTCCATGCAGATGTGGAAGGCAAGGAGATCCTCCGCGGGATCGACCTAGTGGTGAAACAGGGAGAGACCCACGCGCTGATGGGGCCTAACGGCTCGGGGAAGTCCACCCTCTCCAACGTGATCATGGGCCGCCCCGGCTACACCGTCACCAAAGGCTCGGTCATCTTCAATGGCGAGAACATCACCAAGCTTCCCCCCGATGAGCGCGCCAAACGGGGACTCTTCCTGGCCATGCAGTACCCGACCGAGGTCCCAGGCGTATCAGTCGTGAACTTCTTGCGAACGGCGTACTCCGCCGTCAAGGGCGAGCAGGTGGGCGCCCTGGTGTTCCGCAAGCATATGAAGGCGCAGATGGAGAAGCTGAACATCGAAGATGCCATGGTCAACCGTTATGTGAACCAAGGGTTCAGCGGCGGTGAAAAGAAGCGGAACGAGATCCTGCAGCTCGCGGTGCTGGAACCGCAGATCGCCATCTTGGACGAGACCGACTCCGGGCTGGACATCGACTCTCTCAAGCTCGTTGCTGAAGGAGTGAACGAACTGGTCGGCCCTGAACTCGGGGTGCTCCTCATCACCCACTACCAGCGGATGCTTAACTACATCACGCCCGATGTGGTGCACGTGATGATGCAGGGCAGGATCGTGAAGACCGCCGGCCCCGAACTTGCCCTGGAACTCGAGGCCAAGGGGTACGAAGGCATCAGGGCGGAACTCGGTCTTGCTGCCGACGCGTCCGTCGACGCCACCGCGCAGGCCTAAGCTGGACACCATGGCCACCTTCGACGTGCAGGCGGTACGAGCGGACTTCCCCATCCTTTCGCGGATGGTGGGTGAGAAGCCGCTGGTCTACCTGGACAACGCGGCCACCAGCCAGCGACCTAACCAGGTCATCGATGCCGAGGCCGACTTCTATCGCTTTCACAACGCCAACGCCCATCGCGGGCTCTACATGCTGGGTGAGGAGGCAACGGAACTCTTCGAGGGTGCGCGATCGAAGCTGGCGTCGTTCGTCGGCGCCTCCACTCCAGAGAGCATCGTCTTCACCCGTGGGACCACCGAGTCCATCAACCTCATCGCCTACGGGTGGGCGCGGAAGTTCCTGAAGCCGGGGGATGAGGTACTCATCACCGACATGGAACATCACTCGAACATCGTGCCGTGGCAGATGGCCTCGCAGGCGACTGGCGCCATCTTGCGCTATATCCCTTTGACCGATGACGGACTCCTGGACCTCTCTGACCTGGACTCGCTCCTGACCGAGCGCACCAGATTGCTCTCCGTCACAGGGATGTCGAACGCACTCGGAACGATCACCCCGCTGGCGCAACTGATCCAGTCCGCCCACGCGGTCGGCGCCCTGGTCGCGGTCGACGGGGCGCAGATGGTGCCGCATCTGGCCGTCGATGTCGAAGCGCTGGACGCTGACTTCCTGGCGATCAGCGGTCACAAGATGCTCGGCCCCACCGCCAGCGGGGGGCTCTACGCGAAGCCCGAGTTGCTGGAGGCGATGGATCCCATGTTCGGTGGGGGAGAGATGATCCGCGAGGTCTTCCACGACTACGCGACCTGGAACACCGTCCCCTACAAGTTCGAGGCGGGCACGATGCAGATCGCGCAACAGGTGGGCCTTGGTGCGGCCATCGACTACTTGAACGCGCTGGGGATGGATAGCGTCCGAGCGCACGAACTGGACATCACCGCCTACGCTCTCGGTCGGCTCGAAGAGGCCGGGGCCCGGATCTTCGGACCCATGACCGCCGAGGCCCGAGGCGGAGCGATCAGCTTCTGGTTCAAGGAGGTGCATCCGCACGACCTGGCGACCATCTTGAACGAAGAAGGAGTGGCGATCAGAGCCGGACATCATTGCGCTCAGCTGGTCATGCGCCGATACGGGGTCCCTGCCACTGCGCGCGCCTCGTTCTACATCTACAACACGAAGGAAGAGGTCGACGCTTTGGTAGACGCGTTGGCTCGGGCAGACGGTATCTTCACCTTCTGAACTGCAAGGGGGCAGCGTGGCACTGGACGACATCTACAAAGAAGTGATCCTTGACCACTACAAGAGCCCTCGGAACAAGCGGGAGCTGGTCGGGGCTACCTTCACCTGTTCCGCGAACAACCCGCTGTGTGGAGATGAGATCTCCGTCTCTGCCAACGTGGTGGATGGAGCGGTTACCGAGGTCACGTTCCAGGGGGCGGGATGTTCGATCAGCCAGTCCAGTGCCTCGATGATGACGGAGGCGGTGGCGGGTAAGAGCGTTGATGACGCGAAGCAGATGGCGGCGGACTTCAGGGGGATGATGGCCGGGGAGGTCGATCCTTCCGAAGACCGATTCGGCGATCTGATAGCACTCAAAGGCGTGGTGAAGTATCCGATCAGGATCAAATGCGCTGTGCTGGCGTGGGATGTGCTGCAGGACGCGCTTGATGGCGAGGGTAAGGCTGGCGGCGTCCAACCCCACACCGTCGGCTGACCTGATGCGGGCGGTCCGCCGCAGCGCCGTCACGGTCTGGTTCGTGGGCCTGCTCCTCCTCCTCCTCCTCCTCCTGTGGTTGGCACCAGCGGCGAGCGCCCAGGCGGCCGAGCAGATCAACAGTTATGACGAAGCCGTAGTGGTCCGCGCGGACGGAACCCTCGATGTCACGGAGCAGATCGCCTATGACTTCGGTAACACACCCCGCCATGGCATCCTGCGCGATATCCCGACGGTTTTCAGGTTGGACGACACGTTCGACCGAGTTACGCCGATCGATGTCCTGAACGTTGATGCGACAGGGGGCGCCTCTTCCTCGTTCGATGTCAGCACGACTGACGGCACCACCACCATCAAGATCGGCGACGCGAAGGCCACGGTTACCGGCCCGCACGTCTACACGATCCACTACCTCGTCCGCGGCGCGATCAACGCGTTCGCTGATCACGAGGAGCTGTATTGGAACGCCGTGGGACCGAACTGGGATGTCACCATCTCTAATGTCCGTCTTACGGTGACGGCCCCCGAGATCGGGCGGGTGGCCTGCTTCCAAGGTGCCGCGGGCTCGCAGCTGCCGTGTGACACCGCCCGCCATCGAGACGGGAACCCGACGGCCAGGTTCGGTGCAGACACCCTCTATCCGTTCCAGGGGCTTTCAGCGGTGATCTCCATGCCATCAGGCGGCGTCCACGCAGAGGTCATCAAGCGGGAACGTTGGGCGCTCGAGCGAGCGTTCAGCGTGGCGCTGGGACCCGTTGCCGCGGCCGCCGGTGTGTTGGTGCTCCTGGTTGGCGGGTTCATCGCACTGGCCTGGCGGCGCGGCCGCGACAGGGTCTTCGTAGGGTCCGACGTTGATCAGGTCCTGGGTGGCCACCTGGGAGATCATCCCGTGCCGGTCGGCCAAGCGGGGGCATCGGCGCCGGTGGAGTTCGCACCTCCCGAAGGCTTGCGCCCGGGCCAGATCGGCACGCTCATCGATGGAAAAGCGAACACGCTGGACGTGACCGCCACGTTGGTGGATCTGGCGGTCCGCGGCTACCTACAGATCCGTGAACTCCCGAGCAAAGGGCTGTTCGGTAAGTCCGACTGGACGCTGGTGCGATCGCAAGGGAACGAGGCTGCGCTCATGCCCTACGAGGAGCAGCTGTACTCGGCACTCTTCGGGGGCTCGCAGGAGGTGACGCTGTCGGCGCTGCGGACGCAGTTCGTGACCAAACTCCAGGAGGTTCAAGAGAAGCTTTACGCAGACGCCATGAAGCAGAGATGGTTCGCGGTTCGCCCGGACAAGGTGCGTGCGACCTGGCATACCCGTGGGGGCCTTGCCATCCTGGCGGGGACCGGCGTGACGTTCGTGCTCGCGAAGTACACGCATCTCGGGTTGGTCGGATTATCGATCATGCTCGCAGGTGTCGCGATGGTTATCGGAGGGCACTTCATGCCGGCGCGAACCGCGACTGGTACCGCGATGTTGCGCCGGGTCCGAGGATTCCGCACCGTGATCGAGAAGTGCGAGGAATACACCTCGAAGTGGGCGGAGCAGGAGAACGTCTTCACCACTCTGTTGCCGTACGCCGTGGTGTTCGGCGTGACCGAGAAGTGGGCGAAGACCTTCGAAGCGCTGGGGATGCCCTCTGATACCGGTTGGTATGTCTCGACGAACCAGTTCAGCTACCTTGCGTTTGGACATGCCCTGAACGGCTTTACTGTCACGGCTGCGGGAACGATCTCGTCCTCGCCAGCCTCGAGCGGGACAAGTGGGTTCAGCGGTGGCGGTGGGTTCAGCGGCGGCGGCTTCGGAGGAGGCGGGGGCGGGAGTTGGTGATCAGAGCGACGCCCCGATGTATCGGCTCAACAAGTACCCGATAGCATCAGGAACCATGCGTATCAGCTTCAGCGAGGACGGGCGGGACTTCCATCGTCGTGGGTGGGCAGAGCTGGTCGCCGCCGACCCCGCGGGGACCTTCTTCCATACCCCCGGCTATCTGAAGCTCTACTGGGAGGAGTTCGGGGAGCAGCCCGAACACCTGCTATTCGCCTTCGCCGAGGAGGACGACGGAACCCAGGTCGGTGCGGTGGCGTTCGAACGGATAGACCAGACCCTCCGATTCCTGGGTGGCACCGAGGTCACTGACTACATGGGTCCTGTTGGCGCCCCTGAACGCCAGGAGGCCGTCTCCAAGGAACTGTGGGCTTCCCTTGTGGCCCGCGGGGACTGGCGGGAGGCAGACCTCCGTGGGCTTGCCGCCGACAACCCCTGGCTCGGGTTCTTGGCTGAGGCCGCCAGGGAGCAGGGGCTCGCCGTGGAAGAGACCGAGGACCAGAACGGCACGGCGCCCTTCCTCCCGCTGCCGTCATCGTGGGAGGGCTACCTAGAGGCGCTCCCCTCGAAGCTCCGCCATGAGATCAAGCGCAAGGCGAACAAGCTCGAGACCGAGACGGGCCCGTTCCGGATCAAGACGGCGGCGCCGGACACGCTCATCCCGTTGTTGGATCGCTTCGTGGAGCTGCACCGCCTGAGCGAGGGTCCCAAGGGAGTATTCATGCAACCCGGTATGGAGATCTTCTTCCGCAGGCTCGGCGAGGCGTTCCTCCCGCAGGGGGTCTTCAACTTGACGTTCATCGAAGTCGAGGGCGAACTGGCGGCGGGGACCATCGGGTTCACGTTCGCGGGAACGTTCTTCCTCTACAACTCTGCGTTCGATCGGAAATGGGGGAACCTGGCGCCGGGGATGGTTCTGGTCGGCGAGAACATCCGCCTGGCTCTGGAAGCGGGGTGTACGGGGTTCGACCTGCTGAAGGGTGACTACCAGTACAAGTACCGCTTCGGGGCGGAACCACGGCTGGTTCGGCGGCTCCTGATCACCCGGTAGCCAGATGGGTCCTTACGCAGCGCGGATCTGCGCGGTCGCGATCACCGCTCCGTCCGCGTCTCGCAGGGTCAGATGGTCGAACGCCGTGAGGTCCACGGACGTGACGATCCATGACGAACCGTTGCCGTCGGGCTGGATCCGGATGGACCAGATCGGGATGGTTCGTCCGTCCGGCGCGTCCAGGGTCGCGCTCGCCCGCCCCGCCGATCCCGGTGCGCGGATGAATACCGCCGCCCAGGATTGGTCCTGGTGGGAGTCATAGACCACCACACTCCCGTCCAATGTCAGTCCCTGCGCGGGAACCAGGGTCCCAGCACGGAACTCCTTGCCTCCCAGGATCTGCAACAGGTTCGTGTAGCTGGAACCTTCTGCCGATGCGGTGATGGCGTGATGCCGCTCGGACAGGCCCCAGCTCACCGACGCGCTAAGCGCGATGATGGCCGCTGCAGCCGCCATCCATGAGCCCTTGGGCCGCCTCCGCACCTTCGTCGGTGGCGCCGCCCTCCACTCGGCGCCGAGTACCTCGCCGACGCGCACGGCCAGTTCCGCCGGCGGTTGACGATCATGGGCAGCGCTCGCGAAGGTCGCCAGGCCCTCGCCGAGCGCGGCGACCTCGCCCCGGCACGACGCGCAACCGCGTAGGTGCGAGGCCACGGCGGCCGACTCTTCTCCCGCGAGCGTGCCCAGCAGGTGGTCTGAGAGTCGCTCCCTGGCCTCTTCACACGTCATCGCTGAACTCCTGTGCCATGGCTTCCCGCAGCCGAAGTAGCGCGGTCCTGATCCTGGTCTTCGCGGTGCCCACGGGGATGCCTTCTATCTCGGCGATCTCTCCGCTGGTCCGCCCGCCGAAGTACGCGAGTTCCAATGCTGCCCGTTGCTCGGGGCTGAGGGTGGTCATCGCCCGCCGGGCGCGCCCGGCCATGTCGGCGGTCGTCGCCTGTTGCTCCGGCCCCGGACTCGGATCCAGATCGGGCGCTTCGCCGATACGTTCCAGCGACCGCGACTCCAACACCCGTCGTCGGAGCGAGTCGATCGCGAGCGACCGAGCGACCAGGAGCACCCAGGTCTCCAGCTTGCCCCGGTCGG
>JAYVBZ010000268.1:0-3656 GCA_043750215.1 Actinomycetota bacterium | reverse complement strand
TGCTGGGCAGGGACGAGAAGTAGGGCGTGTTCGTGCCCAGGTCGACGAACTGCTCCTGCAGTGGCTGGCCGGCTTCCATCGCCGTCCGATTGAAGGCGTACGCCCGCACTTCCTTGAACGGGGCAGAGCTGCAGTTGGAGGAGCAGTCAAACATGTTCACGGTCATGTAGAGCCCGTCCGGCCAGATGCCCATCTTCGGATAGTCGGGCAACCAGTTGTGCGAGGCATCGTCGGCCCGGATGGCGTAGAGCCACCATCCGCCCGTCACGGGGTTCCCGGTCTTTGAGACGGCGACGCACTCGTAGTAGGGCCCTACGTCGATGTTCGCCCAGGAGAAGTCCGCCACGAACCAACGGTCGGCCATCGGGTCGTACACGACGGTCGGGTCGCCCTGGTTCGCGGTGTCGCACGAGGTCCCGGTCCCCGCCCCGCTCCACAGAGAGTTGAACGTGAACGCTGCCTGCTGGGTCCCCGTCTTGCTGTAGATGCCTACCGCGGTGTTCACAGCTTCGACGTAGTTGTTCGGACCCACATCCCCCACCGTGTCCGGCGGGAAGCCGGCGCCACAGGAACCGCCGGTACACGACCCGTCGTGACTGAGTCCAGCGAAGTTCTGCGTAGTGGCGGGCATGTTCGGGGCCACGGGGCCCGAGCTGCTCGTGTGGCCGGAAGCGGGCCTGGACGGTTGCGGTTCGCTCAAGTCAGCTTCGACGAGCGGGCTTGAGGGGACCGGCTGGAGGTCACGAACATCCCCGTTGTAAGACTTGGGAGCCGCCCCTCGAACGGGGTGAACCGGATGGGCACGAGGATGCGACGCGGCGACCGCAGGACCCTGTTGGATGGCGGGAAGCACCAGCGCCGAGACCACGGCGGCAAGCCCGACGAGACCCCTAACGCGGCGACGAGACGAACCAACCTGGCGCGATCGCGACATCATACGTGCACCCCTCACTCGAGTTCCCTCTACAGACAGCGGGCGTCACCTTAGGTTCGGGAGCAGTCAGAGTCAACCCGTCGAAAGGCCCTTGATTCGGGGGGGCGCGCGCGAAAGGGAGACTAGAACTTGGGGTAGGTGAAGCCGTACCCGGCGACTACTCTGGCTTTAGTGGACGACGAGTAGAGCCGGACGCGGGGGATGAGGACCTTCTCGCTGCATTTCCCACAGCTGAACGCGCTCTGCCAGCGAGAGGGGATCGCCTGGTCGAACCCGCAGTCTGGGCAGGTCTCGAAGATGATCTGCGCGAAGCATCCGAAGCACATGTACTGGATGGCGTCGTCGCTCACCTGGGTGGACATTCGGCAGTCGGGGCACGTGAGGGACGCCATCTCTTGGAACTAATCGTCAAGCAGTGCAGTCACCTGTAGCCATCGGGCCGCAAGAGTCGGCCGATCGTCGGCTTGCGCGGTGATATGCCCCAGCTTCCTGTCAGGACGGGGAGCCTTTCCGTAGAGATGGAGATGCGCGCCGGGGATGGCTGCTACCGCCGCGGCGCTGGGGACCCGCCCGACCAGGTTCGCCATCGCGGAGTAGCCGACCACGGCGCTCGAGCCCAGGGCGAGGCCCGTAACGGCCCGGAGATGTTGCTCGAACTGAGAGGTCTCAGCGCCCTCGATGGTCCAGTGACCCGTGTTGTGGACTCTAGGCGCGAATTCATTGCCCAGGAGGTCTTCTCCGGTCCTGAAGAACTCGATGGCAAGGACGCCGACGTAGTCGAGTTCCTGCATGAGGGCGCGCGCGTAGGTCTCTGCACGGCCTTGCAGTGCGGGGACACCCTGGGCGGGCCGGGAGATACGAAGGATCCCGTCCCGGTGTTCGTTCTCGATCAAGGGATAGAAGGAGGTGTCGCCGTCCTTGCCCCGGGCTCCCACCAGCGACACCTCTGCGTCGAACGGCACGAACGCCTCCAGGATGGAAGGGACCTCCCCAACCGCCCGCCAGGCCTGCGCGGCGAGGGCGGGATCGCGGATCACCGTCTGCCCTTTGCCGTCATATCCCAGGCGCCGAGTCTTCAGAACGGCCGGAGCACCGATCCTCTCGAGCGCTGCACCGAGCTCCGTCAGCGAGGACACGAGCGCATAGGGAGGCACATCCATACCGACCCGTTCGAAGAGCGCCTTCTCGGCGGCGCGGTCCTGCGAGGCTTCCAGGGCGGCAGGCGGCGGAAACAAGGGTGCGTATCGCGCGGCGGTACGGGCAGACTGGACCGGCACGTTCTCGAACTCGAACGTGAGGACATCGGAGCCGGTAGCGAGCGTCATGAGCGCACCGGAGTCGTCGTAGGCCGCGCGGACGGAGGGAGCCACCTGGGACGCAGAGGTGTCTGTGCCCGGATCGAGCGTGGTCACCCGGATGTCCAACGGGTAACCCGCAAGCGCCAGCATCCTTCCCAGCTGGCCACCACCGATCACCCCGACGCGGATCACGCTGCGGTCACACCGCCGCGGGGTCGGGGTTGTCCAGCACTGCTTGTGTCTGCGCGGCTCGGTAGGCCCGCACGCGTCCACTGAGCGCGGGATCGCTCAGCGCCAAGATCGACGCGGCCAGGATCGCGGCGTTGATCGCCCCGGCCCGCCCGATGGCGAGCGTCCCCACAGGGACGCCGGCCGGCATCTGCACGATCGACAGCAGTGAATCCATCCCCTTCAACGTCTTCGTCTCGACCGGAACACCGAGCACCGGCAGGTGCGTCTTCGACGCGGCCATCCCGGGCAGGTGTGCCGAACCGCCCGCGCCCGCGATCAAGACCTTGAGACCGCGCTCGGCTGCGGATGCCGCGTACTTGAATAGTAGGTCGGGCGTTCGGTGGGCGCTGACCACCTGGGTCTCGTGCGCGATGTCCAGCTCCTGGAGTGTCTCTACGGCGTGACGCATGGTTTCCCAGTCGGAGCGGGAACCCATGATCACCCCAACCAACGGGTTCGTCATGACGCGATTCTACCGACCACGGTTCACGAGTCGTCGTCGTCGCTGTTCCACGGCAACCGGTCGCGGAGGCGCTCCGCCAGACCCACCTCGCCGGTGTCGTCCTTCGGCTGGACGTCGCTGGTGAGATCGCTTTCGACCACCGCATAGCGCCGGCCACCGTACTCCTGTACCGCGGCCTGGATCACCCCCGCGACGGGCAGCGCGAGGAACGCGGCCAGCACGCCGCCCAGCGCCCCACCGATCAACGCCGCTCCGAACGCGATGGCGGGGTGCAGGTTCATCGTCCGCGCGGTGAGCCTCGGGCTCAGGAAGTAGTTCTCGATCTGCTGGTAGATGAGGATGTAGGCGAGTGCACCGATCCCCGCGGAGACGGACGTCAGCAGCGCGACCAGGAGTGGCGCGACCCCGGCGATATACGTCCCCACGATCGGGATGAACTCCGCCACCACACCTTCGAAGATGGCGAGCGGAGCAGCGAACGGCACGTTGAACAACCGGAGCGTGATGTACATCCCCGTGCCGTTGATGATCGCGAGCAGTAGCCGGGAGTAGAAGTAGCCACCCGTCTTCTGGATAGCCTGCTCCCAGATGAACAACACGTCCTCCTGGCGCTGCGGTGGCAGCTTGCCGCAGATCACACGACGAAGATGCGGTCCCTCCGCCACGGTGTAGAACGTGAAGAGCGCCACCGTCGCCCAGTGGAAGACACCACCCAAGAAGAACGCGGTGA
>JAYVBZ010000267.1:0-3381 GCA_043750215.1 Actinomycetota bacterium | reverse complement strand
GGGATCCGAGGGGTCCCTGAGGGGGCCGTCGAAGTGGGTATGGCCTACGGGGCCACGTCTCGACAGATCCTCCGGAAGGTCCAGATGCCGCTGGCGCTCCCATCGATCATGTTGGGAGTGAACCAAGCGATCATGATGGCTCTCGGCATCATCGTTATCGCTGCGTCGGTCGGGGTCGGCGGCCTGGGTTCGGTGGTTCTGGATGGGCTCCAAACGCAGAACGTCGGGCTGGCCCTCACGGGGGGCCTAGGGATCGTCGCGCTCGCGGTCGTATTGGACCGGGTGACCTATGGCTGGAGCGTGGCGTCGCACCAACGTCGTGGTCAGTCGACGGTTCGGGTCTTCCGCTGGCGGGTCTCGCGCCGCGTGACGGTTATCGCCGGCGCGGTGGTTGTCGCGGTCGCGGTGGTGATCGGGCGACAGGTGCTGCGTCAGCAGGATTTCCCCGCGGGTCTCACGGTGTCGATCCAGGAAACGGTGAACGCGGTAGTGCATGCCATCACCCGGAACATCGGGAGCGCAACTCAGGCCATGAGCGATGCGATGGTCAGGATCGCTCTCGAACCACTCCGGACGCTCCTTCTTGGGATGCCGTGGTGGTTGCTCTGCGGGCTTGCCGGACTTGCGGCGTGGGCGGCGTCCCACCGGGCTACCCTCGCGGTGATGGCGTTCGTGTGTCTGGCTGCGGTGGGAGTGGTGGGTCTGTGGGCCGACGCGATGAACACCTTGAGCCAAGTGATCGTCGCGGTCGTTTCGTCCGTGGCTCTGGCGATCCCCATCGGGATCTGGTCGGCGAGTAGTGACCGAGTACACCGGATCATCAAACCGATCCTGGACACGATGCAGACGCTCCCGCAGTTCGTCTACCTGGTGCCAGCGATCGCGCTGTTCCATGTCGGTCGCGTGCCGGGAGTGATGGCCAGTCTGGTCTACGCGCTGCCGCCGGGTATCCGACTCACCGACCTGGGGATCCGAGAAGTCCCGGCCGACACCGTCGAAGCTGCTGTGGCGTACGGAGCCACGAGATGGCAGACGCTGCGAAAAGTTCAATTGCCGCTCGCGCGCCCGGCCATCCTCCTGGGCGTCAACCAGACCATCATGATGGTGCTCTCTGTGGTGATCATCGCCGGGTTGGTGGGCGGCGAGGGCTTGGGCTACCAAGTCATCCTGGGTCTGAGCAAGGACACAGGTCTTGGGATGGTGGCCGGCATCTGCATCCTGCTGCTCGCCATCGTGATCGACCGGATCACGCAGGCGATGGGACAGCCGCTTGCGGGACGCGCGAGAGTGACGGGGGCACGCGCCCCGAAAGGACGTTCGTTCGGAAAAGGGCGCATCGCCGACACCGAGATGGGTGCGTCGGCGAGCTCGCAAGGAAGCATCCAACGAGGAGAGGGGGAAACATGAAACGAACACGCAGAAGGCCGCTGTTCGCCCTGGCCGCAGCCGCGGTCGCGCTCTTGGCGGCTTGCAGCAATGTGTCATCAAGTAGCACCACAACCGGTGATGGTGGTGGCGCTCCCGACAACAGCGGGACCACTATCAACCTCGCGATCAGTCCGTGGGTTGGTTCGGCGGCCAACGTTGCCGTCGCGAAGCTGCTCCTGGAACAGAAACTGGGATACACGGTGAACACGACGAATATCGACGAATACCCCCAGTTCCCGGCGCTGGCCAACGGGTCACTTGACGCGACGCTTGAGGTGTGGCCGTCCGGTCATGCGAAGGACTACGCGAAGTACATCCAAGGCAACAACGGCGTTATCGATGGAGGGCTAACGGGGGTCACCGGTCAGATCGGGTGGTGGATCCCGACGTACATGCTCACGGCGCATCCTGAGCTGGCGACATGGGAAGGTCTGAAGGCCAACGCCGGTCTGTTCAAGACGGCGGAGTCCGGCAGCGCGGGCCAGCTCCTGGACGGCGCCCCGAGCTTCGTCACCTTCGACCAGCCCATCGCGGACAACCTCGGCCTGAATCTAAAGGTCATCTACGCGGGCTCGGAGGATGCCGAGATCGCTGCGCTCGATGCGGCGTATCAGAAGCAGGCACCGATCCTCATGTACTTCTACACGCCCCAATGGGCACAGTCGAAGTACGACTTGTCGAATATCAAGCTTCCCGACGTCACGCCGGCGTGCACGGCCGCGGCGGCGAACGACGCGACGAAGTACGCATGCGCCTATCCGCAGGACAACCTCTATAAGGCGTTCAACTCAGGCCTTCAGGCCAAGGCTCCGGCGGCGTTCGCGTTCCTCAGCGCGATGACGTACACGAACGACGACCAGAACGGCATCGGGCTCGATATCAGCAACGGCATGAAGGCTGACGCCGCAGCGCAGAAGTGGATCGACGCCAACTCGACGGTGTGGCAGCCGTGGGTGGACGCCGGGCTTGCCGCGCAGCCGGCGAAGTCCTAGCCGAACCATCGATCGACGGCGGGGCGGCCCGCAAGGGCCGCCCCTCGCGTTCACAGGGGTGGGCATGAGCGAACAGGTGCAGCTCTATATCGGCGGCAAGTGGTCCGACGCGCAGGACGGTGCCACCTTTGAGGCGACGAGTCCGTCCACAGGTGAGGTGATCGGGGCGGTCGCGGAGGGGTCCCGCGCGGACGCCCAGCGGGCGATCGATGCTGCGAACGTGGCTGCGCCCGGCTGGGCCCGCCGCAGTGCGTTCGATCGAGCTGCTGCGATGAAGCGTGTCGTGGAAGCGATCGATGCACGGCGCGAGGACCTCGCTGACGCGCTGGCCTTGGACCAGGGCAAGCCACTGGCCACCGAGGCTCGCGATGAGGTCGAGGAGCTCATCACCTACTTCGAGATGGCGGCCGCCGACGCCACGCGGATGGAGGGCTTGATGCCGCCGTCGGTGGATGCGAACAAGCGCGTCCTGCTCTACCGGGTCCCGCGCGGGGTGGTCAGCCTGATCAGCCCCTGGAACTGGCCGTACACGATGCCGGGGGAGATCCTCGCGCCCGCTATCGCCTATGGCAACGCGGTGGTCTGGGCCCCGGCTCCATCAACCAGCGTCTGCGCCGCGCGATTCGCGGAAGTGCTGGAGTCGGCGGACCTGCCCCCGGGCGTCGTGAACATGGTAACGGGCCCCGGAGCGGTGGTGGGTGATGAGATCGCTGGCAACCCGGGCACGCAAGCCGTGGGGTTCATCGGTTCGATCGCCACGGGACTCATGGTGGCCTCGCGCGCGGCCGGGAAAGACTTGCTGCTGGAGATGGGCGGCAACGGGCCGCTCGTTGTGCTCGAGGACGCCGACATCGACGCGGCCGTGGAGGCGACGCTCACCGCCTGCTTCCTCAACGCCGGTCAGAGCTGCACCGCCGGGGAACGGATCTTGGTTCACGCCGACGTGAAGGATCGGTTCGTG
>JAYVBZ010000266.1:0-2220 GCA_043750215.1 Actinomycetota bacterium | reverse complement strand
AGGGTGGAGGCAACCGGGCAGCCGACACGAACTTCCGCGCCTACCACCCGCTCTTACCTGAGAGGACTGATTGAGATGGGGCTACGTCATGCCAGGTACTCGCGCCGGATGCGGCCTGCGAGGACCGGCGCCAGCGCTCTTGCGCTGAGCCTGCTCGTCACTGCGCTCGTGGGTTTCCCCGCCCCGGGAGCCCATGCTTCTGCGCCCGATCCCAAGCTCGCGCTGCCCTCCGTGCCCCCGCCCTGTGGCGTGAAGAACCTGCGGACGGGCCGCACCTATCGGGGAACAGGTTCGAACCTGCAGACAGCCATCGATGCGGCTGGGGCGGGGAGCCGCCTTCGGATACGAGGCGTCTGTAGCGGCACATTCAGCATCGCCCGATCGCTCAAGCTCATAGGGGAAGGCAACGCCGCTTACCCCGCCCCAACGCTGAACGGTCGCCATAGAGGCACGGTGCTCACCATCCACGGTTCAGCGACGACGGTCTTGCTCAAGAGCCTCACCGTCACCAGGGGCGTGAGGACACCGTACGCTAGCCCGCGCGGCTTGGGGAGGAAGGGCGGAGGGATCCAGAACTGGGGGATCCTGACCTTGACGGACTCCTCGGTCACTCACAACGAGGGATTCGCCTACGGAGGGGGGATACTGAACAGCGGGACCCTCACGCTGAACGGATCGTCCACCGTTGCCTACAACCATGTCGAAGGCGCCGGCGCCGGCATCGCGAACCTCTCCGGCATCCTCACCCTTAATGACAGTTCGTCGGTGCGCGGCAACGTGGCCGCCGATGGCGGCGCCCCGGTAGGCGGCGCCGGGATATACAACCAGAATGGCACGATCGTCATGAACGACTCGTCCGTGATCGCCGGGAATACGAGCGCCCTGGGGTATGGAGGCGGACTCGTTAACGCTGGCAGAGGCAGGGTCACGATGAACGGCTCATCGGCGGTTCGCGAGAACCGTACGTTGGAAGGCGGCGGCGGCGGGATCGCGAACGGCCCTAAGAGCATCCTCACGCTTAACGACGGTTCCTCGGTGAGCTCCAACGTCGTCGCGAAGAGTGGCTATCCCGGTGGCGGGATCGACAACTACCAGGGCCTGATCACGCTGAATGGTTCCTCATCGGTAACGGGGAACACCACCGCGGGTGGGTTTGGAGCCGGGATCGACAACTACTACTCGGGTCTGATCACGCTGAATGGTTCCTCGTCGGTAACGGAGAACACCATCGCGGGGGGTGGGCCTGGAGGCGGGATCTACTCTCCCTCCTCCGCTGTCGCAGCCTGCCCCAACTGGACCGGCGCGATCAGCCCGAACACCCCGGACGACCCGCCCGCAGTAACCCCCATCACTTGCCAAGGGCGAACCTCGTCTAGAGGTTCCCCGCTATCCACCGGGAGGCCGTCTCCTTCCGCCCTGCGCAGCTCGACCGGTCGCTCCCGTCGTCTCCATCTTGCACTTCGGGGGGTAACTCGACTCGATGCCCCTGCGCATCCCATCCGAACACGGGGTACTTCCCTTGACTTTCCTGGTGGGCGCTGAGGGTCTCGAACCCCCGACCTTCGCCTTGTAAGGGCGAACCGAACGTGCTGGTCAGGGCCTTGAGCAGCGAGAACGGTGTGCCGGTGAGTCCCTCTCAGTACCTTGGCGTGGAACCGGCTCGTGATGCAGATGTGATGCAGGGCCGCCGCCGCTTTCCAGGCGCGGCGTCGCCGTCGTGGGGAGAGGACCGCGCGCAGCGAAGGAGACTCGGACCCGGCTCGCTAGTGTTGACGCTTGAACGTCGCGGTTTCGTAGATGGCTGTTTGCGCTGCCAGATCCCTAGGCCCGCATATGCCCTTGTACGTCGGTCCTTGTTCGTTCAGTACACCGATGCGCACCGAGTCGAGGCTCCGAACCACGGAGTAGGAGATCGTGCACCCGTAGCCATATGCGGTTATCTCTCCTGGTCCAGTCGCGCGATAGGCACCCGTCCAGCCGCCCTCGGCCGGGCCGTGGTCCCGTCGTTCGACCTGCTCCCATATCCCGTTCGCGCGGACCTGGATACCGAATCGCACCACATGGGAGAAGGATCCAAGATCTGCGAAGAAGTGGTGCGCTTGGCGAGGCTCCCCGAACCCGTTCGCCTGCAAGGCGGCCAGGATCTCGCCGTGGGTGAGCCAACCCGTCCAGTAGACGCCGGTGGGAAGGACCTCGCGGCTCGTCACCGGCTTCGGGGAA
>JAYVBZ010000265.1:0-1772 GCA_043750215.1 Actinomycetota bacterium | reverse complement strand
GGTGAACCAAGGGGCGGAGCCCTTCGTCGGTAACCAGGACCATGCCGTCTCCAGGAGAGGTCACCTCTCCGATAACCGCGGCATCGATCCCCTCCGCGGCCAGGGCTGTCACGTACGCCTCCGCGCGCGAGGGCACCACGGTGGCGATGAGCGTCCCTTCGCTGATCGAGATGTATGGGTCGATCCCGACGTAGTCGCACACCGCGCGTACCTCGGGCCTGACCGGGATCGCCCCGAGGTCGACCCGCATCCCGGTGTTCGACGCGAGGGCCACCTCCGATAGTCCGCCCAGGACACCGCCTTCCGTCGCATCGTGCATGCTGGTGACGCCCTTCTCGCGCAGCCCGAATGCCGCGGCCAAGCGGGCCTCCGGGACAACGGTCATCTGCTCGAAGAGCGCGTCCGCCGCTGCTACAACCTCTGGCCCGAGGGCGCGAGCCAGGCGGTCAGGGAACGTGGCGGCGAAGAGCGCGGTGGCCTCGACCGCCGCTCCTTTGGTCACGACGATCTTGTCGCCGCGCCGAGCCATGGTCGGGGTGACGAACGAGTCTTGTGGCCCGAGGGCGACGCACGTGGCGCCACCCACCATCGGGTACGCGCATCCGTCGTATCGCGCGGTGTGGCCCGTGATAACGGCGATCCCCAGATCGGCGCATGCTCGGTGGAACGCATCCCAGAGCGCGGCGAGGTCCGGGTCGGAGATCTCCGGTGGCAAGTTCAGATCGACCGTCATCCAGCGAAGCGGGAGTCCCGAGGTCGCGGCATCAGAAGCCAGGATGTGCACCGCGAACCACGCCGCGCGCTCCCAACCGTAGGCAGGCACCACGAAGACAGGGTCGGTGGTCAGGGCCATCGCCACCCCGTCGGCAACACGGACGACACCGACATCCACTCCATGCTGGGGTCCGACCAGGATATCTGGATCCTGCGCGCCCAAGCGCCGCAGGATGATCTGCTCGAAGACCTCTGCGCTGGCCTTACCGGTTCGTTGTTCCATCTGACCCCTTCTCCTGCAGATCGATGAGTGTTCGTAGGTCCCGGGTCGCAGCTTCCGGATCAACCGCGCCGGCAACCGCCGAGATCACCGCGATGCCCGACGCTCCCGCCTGGAATACCTCGGCGAAGTTATGGCGGTCGATCCCCCCGATCCCCACCGCCGGGATGGCGACGGCCTGGAGGACCGCGCGGATCCCAGCGGGTCCTCGTGCCTGGGCCTGGGGTTTCGTGGATGTCGACCACACCGTAACGCCCACGTAGTCGGCCCCCATGGTTGCGGCAGCTTGCGCTTGCGCGCCATCTGCCACGCTGACACCCAGGATCCGATCGGGACCCAGCCGATCGCGAGCATCGGCCCATCCGTCCGACTGGCCGAGATGTACTCCATCTGCGCCGCTTGCCACCGCGACATCCAGCCGGTCGTTCACGACGAAGAGCGCGCCGCCGGTCCTGCACAGCTCGGCGAGTTCGATGGCCAGCTCCAGCAGCGCGCTATCCGGCAGCTCTGGAGCGCGAAGTTGGACGGCGGTCGCACCGCCTCGGAGAGCCGCCGCAGCAAGGGCCCGATGTCCGTGGGCCGGGCCTAGCGTGCCCGACGTCACGACCATGAGACGAAGCGTCCGTGGGTCGAGCACCGCATCCCTCCGCCGGCATTACCCGGATCAGGTCGTTCGGGTCGCCGGCGCGTTCCGCCGGCCTCTCAGCCCGGTTACCCGAGCTCCCCGTGGTCTTCTGCAGGATACAAGGGCCGCGATTCGGCGAACCTCCACACTTGC
>JAYVBZ010000264.1:0-1872 GCA_043750215.1 Actinomycetota bacterium | reverse complement strand
AGAAGTGCCACGGCTCCGTCCTCTAGGGCGTCAGAGCATCTTCACCGGCAACGATGACATCGCAGGCCGCGGATCATCGCCGCACGCTAGCACTCCGTGGGGGACCGGCGGCGCTCGGTAGACTCCCGGTTCGTATGAGCGAGCACACCGAGGGCCTCCGCGACCTGGGCGCTCGCATCGACGCAGCGAAGGGGTTCCTGGGGGTCGACGCGAAGCGGGCGCAGATCGCGGACCTACAGGCGCAGGCTTCCGATCCCCGACTCTGGGACGACGCCGCGCGAGGTCAGCGGGTCACTTCCAAGCTCTCTCGCGTGAAGGCTGACGTAGATCGCCACGATGCATTGCAGCGCAGGGTAGAAGATGCGCTCGCGATCGACGAGCTGCTGCAGGACGAAGCCGACCCGGAACTGGAGAAGGAGCTCAGGACATCGATAGCGTCGCTGGAACGCGACGTCGAGAAGCTGGAACTCGCCGCACTGCTGTCCGGCACGCACGATGCCGCTGATGCCATAGCCACCTTGAACGCCGGCGCCGGCGGCACCGAGAGCCAGGATTGGGCAGAGATGCTCATGCGTATGTACCTGCGCTGGGGGGAGTTGCAGGGATTCGACGTCGAGGTGGACGAGATCCACCACGGTGAGGAAGCGGGCATCAAGTCCGCCGTGTTCCAGGTCCACGGCCAGAACGCCTACGGACTCCTTTCTGCCGAACGAGGCGTCCATCGGTTGGTGCGGATCAGTCCGTTCGATTCGCAGAAACGCCGCCACACGTCGTTCGCCTCGTTGGATGTCATCCCGATGCTCGAGGAAGCCGACGAAGAAGACCTCGAGATCCCGCCCGACGACCTGCGGATCGACGTCTACCGCTCCAGCGGTCCCGGTGGCCAGTCGGTGAACACGACGGACTCGGCAGTCAGGATCACCCACCTTCCCTCCGGACTCGTGGCGGCATGTCAGAACGAACGCAGTCAGTTGCAGAACAAGGCCGTGGCGATGCGCATCCTCAAAGCTCGCCTGGCCGAACGCGAGCGCGAGAAGCGAGATGCCGAGATGCAGCAGATCCGCGGTGAACGCAAGGCCGTGGACTTCGGTTCGCAGATCCGGTCTTATGTGCTGGCGCCATATCAGATGGTGAAGGACCACCGAACCGAGCACGAGGTGGGAGATCCATCGCGCGTGCTCGACGGGGATCTCGAAGGGTTCATAGAGGCGGAGCTTCGTCGCCGGGCGTCGGAGTCATAGCGGGCGAAACGATCACGCGCTTCCGCTTCCGGCGTTCCAGGACGAGCGCGGTCAGCCAGGCCAGGAGCAGTCCTGCCCACGCACCCGCGCTCGCCCTCAGGCCTGCTGTCACGGAGGCATCGCGGTAGGTCAGTGCGATGACGTGGTGCCCCGGCCCTACTGGGACACCTTGCATGAGGTAGTCGGTGGGTAGGACCGGCGCCGGGTGTCCGTCGACGGTGGCGGACCAGCCAGGGTCGTAACTGTTGCGAACCAGCACGATCGCCGGGTGCGCAGTGGTGACGTCGACCCGTACGTGTTCGGGATCGGTTTCAAGGTAGGTGGCCGAGGGAAGCGGAAGAACTCCGGCCAGTCCGAGAGTAGGCGGAACGGGCGTGATCCCGGGGTCGCTTTCGACCACGGCCGTGGTGGCCGGATCGAAGGTGGGGTCCCGCACGTAGGCAAGGGCCTTCGCCTGGTCGGAGACCACGCTCCAAGAGGACACGACCGAGACACGGGGCTCCCACCCGTATACCTCGACCAGGTCGTAGCCGTCACCGCTCAAGATCACGCGGCCGTTTGCGCCGACAGGTTGTTGACCGTGCAAGGTGATGAGATATCGAACCCCCAGCAGGCGCACCAGCGGGAGGGT
>JAYVBZ010000263.1:0-3125 GCA_043750215.1 Actinomycetota bacterium | reverse complement strand
CTGTTCCGGACCACGCGTCATAACGGGGATGCTACCTGAGCTCGATGCCGTCAAGCTTGGCTGTGGCGCAGACTACGTCTCTGCCCGGCTCATGCGCCGAGGGATCTCGTCAGGTCCGGCGGCCTCTTCCAGACGGGCTGCGACGGTCGCGGCGTCCCCCGTGACCAGTGTCTGCCCGGTCGAAGGATCTGCACATCAAAGGTGGTGGGCGAGGGGGGAGTTGAACCCCCACGTCCTTTCGGACACAGGAACCTGAATCCTGCGCGTCTGCCAATTCCGCCACTCGCCCGAGTGGAGTTCGAATGGTAGCAGCGCACCTTACGGCGCCGACGACGACGACGACGCCCATGCCACCGCCGTCGCAACGGATCCGCAACACGCCGCGGAGTAGGATACGGCGATGGGTGGGCGCACCCAACCGGCGCCCACATGACCGCACGCCGTGACCATCCTTCGTGGATTCGAACGTCGACTGGGGGGCCTGGTAGAAGGCCTCTTCTCCAAGACGTTCCGCTCCGGACTCCAACCCGTTGAACTGGCCAAGCGCCTCCTCAAGGAGATGGACGCCGGCAAGAGCGTCGGCGTGAGCGAGATATGGGCGCCGAACCGGTTCGAGTTCTATCTCTCCGAGGAGGACGGTGGCAGGTTCGAGCAAGCGGAAGCCGCACTCGCGAAGGAACTGCGGCAGGTTGTGGTCGACAACGCTGCCGAGCGTGGGTGGGACTTGATGGGACCCCCCGAGGTGCTCTTCTTCGTGGATCCTTCCTACAAGCGGGGTGATCTCACATGCACAGGGGCGTTGGTGGAGGGCGCCGAACAACCGGCCGCAGCGGAGTCAGACGCGGCGACCGTGGGCGCGACGTTGGCGATCCGCGAAGACGGCGTTGTTCGCAACGTGCCCGTTCGACGCGACACGGTTACGATCGGGCGCCTCCCCGACTGCGATGTGGTGATCGACGACAAGGGTGCGTCTCGTCGGCACGCGCAGCTCAAGCGTAAGCGCGGCGTCTACACCCTCACCGACCTAGGCTCGACCAACGGCACCAAGCTCAACGGAGAAACCGTACAAACACGTGAACTCCACGACGGCGACAAGATCACGATCGGCACCACGCTGATCGAGTTCCGGAGGGCGTAGGTGATCGCCTCCGGCGTCACGCCGTTCGCCCTCTCCGCGTTGAAGTACGGGTTGTTCGCGTTGCTGGTGCTGTTCATCTGGCGGTCGATGCGCTGGGTCGTCCGCGGGCTCAACGTGGAAGCAAACGTCGCGGCCTCGGGAGCTGATCGTCACGGACGGAAGAACGCCCCTCTGGTGCCCGGGGGGCCTTCCCTGGTCATGGTGCATCCGCCGGAGGGCGGCAAACCCCGTGCGGTGAAGGTCGCGGCGAGCATGACGATCGGTCGCGCCCCCGAGTGCGAACTGAAGATCGAGGACACCTACGCCTCACAGCAGCACGCCCGGTTATTCGGCAAGAACGGTGCCTGGTACGTGGAAGACCTTGGTTCCACCAACGGGACCTTCGTCAACGATCAGAAGCTGGCGGCCCCTGCGATGGTGCAGCCCGGCGATTCGATACGGATCGGCACGACGGTGTTGGAGCTGCGGCGATGAAGGTGTTGGCTGGGTTCGCCACGGACATCGGCCGCGTCCGACAGGGCAACGAGGACTGCTACCTAGTGGAGACTCCTTTGTTCGCGGTCGCCGACGGGATGGGTGGGCACCGCGGTGGAGAGGTTGCCTCGCACCTGGCGCTGGACACCGTCGAGGCGATGCATCTTCGAGGTGAGGGCACGCTGGGCGATCAGGTTCGCGAAGCCAACCGTGCGGTGTTCAAACGCTCCGGCGAAGATCGCAACGTGGCGGGGATGGGGACCACGCTCACCGCCGCGTTGGTCCAGGGCGACGGGCTTCACCTGGCCCATGTCGGGGACTCCCGGGCATATCTCTTGCGGGCCGGATCGCTGCGCCAACTCACCGAGGACCACACCCTGGTGGATCGGATGGTGAAGGCCGGCGAGATCACCCGCGCGGAAGCCGAGGTCCACCCGCACCGCAACGTGGTCACGCGCGCGCTCGGCACTGAGCCCGAGATCGCCGTGGACGAGCAGTCCGTTGCGCTCATGGGGGGTGATCGGATCCTCCTCTGCAGTGACGGGCTGACCGGCATGGTCACCGAGGACCAGATCCAGGCGATCCTCGAGACAACGGACGAACCCCAACAGGCTGCCGATCGGCTGATCCGTGCGGCCAATCGGGCGGGCGGGATCGACAACATCACCGCGGTGGTGTTAGACGCCCACGAAGGTGAGAGCGCTGTCGTCCCCGGCACCTCGTCCGCCGCGTCCGCACGGGGGTCTCACGGCGACGGCGTTAGCCCTGGTTCGGCTGGGCGGTCACTCCGAAGAGCAGGCGGGACCTTATTGATATCGCTTGCAGTGCTGTTGGTCTCGCTCGTAGGGATCCGCGCTTACGTGCACTCTCAGTGGTATGTCGGGGTGTCGGATTCAGGCCACGTCGCCGTCTACCAGGGAGTGCCTGCCACCCCCCTGGGCATCCACCTCTCGTCGCTGCAGACCGAGTACAGGTATCTCTCGGCTGCCGACGTGGGTTCGTTCGACATCTATATCGGCTTGCCGAACGGCATCACGGCGAACTCGCAGGCTGACGCTGAAGCGATCGTCACGCAGATGCGTGCCGACGTGGTCACTCAACGCGCCATCAAGGGTGGGCCCGGGCCCACGGTGACGCCGACGCCGTCCTCCGGGGCCAGCTCATGAGCGTCACGGCGTCGACCCGACCCAGGGGAAAGACAGGTCTGGCACTCTTGCTGTTCGCGCTGGCCGCCTCTCTCCTGGCCTACACCACGGTCGGCCTGGGCGAGCGCAACAAGATCCCGGCCGAACTGCCGCTCTACGGCGGACTGATGATCGCCGGTTTCTTCCTGGCGTGGCTCGTGGTTCGTAGAACCGCCCAGCGAGCCGACCCCGTGCTCCTGCCCGTGGCCGCGCTCTTGGCCGGACTTGGGTTCGCGATGATCGCGCGGATCCAATCGCCGCAGCCACCGCTCACGCATATCGCACAGTCGCAGTTCACGTGGTTGATGATCGGCCTGCTGGCGTTCGTG
>JAYVBZ010000262.1:0-3524 GCA_043750215.1 Actinomycetota bacterium | reverse complement strand
GGTGATCATCCCGTTCTCGAAATACGAAGCCACGGGTAACGACTTCATCCTCATCCTGGACCTCGAGGATGAACTGGACCTCGTGGGTGGACGCGCTCGATCGATCTGCGACAGATGGCTCGGGGTCGGGGGCGATGGCGTGATCCGTGTCACGCGCGGCAGCGCCGAGGCTCCCTACGCGATGCGCCTCACCAACGCCGATGGAACTCCCGCCCAGATGTCGGGTAACGGTATGCGATGTACCGTGGCGTTCCTTGCAGCGCAAGACTTGATGGGAGATGCGCTGGAGGTCGACGTGTGGACGCCGTCCGGGATCAGGCACGTCACGATGGACCGTTCGGACGGCACAGTGACACATGCCACCGTCTGGATGGGTCAGCCCGCGTTCGCTCGAGCAGCGATCCCTATGCACGGAGCAGCGTGGGAGACCTTCTTGGACCAGCCGTTCGATATCGGCGGGACCACGGTCCCCGCAGGAGCGGTGAGCATGGGCAACCCGCATCTAGTCCTGTTCGTGGAAGAGGATCCCGAGCGCTACCACGTTGCGCATACGGGCTCCGCGTTAGAGCATCACGAGCTGTTTCCCGAGCGAACGAACGTCGAATTCGCGCGGGTGCGCGAAGGGGGCGAGGACATCGACGTGCGCGTGTGGGAGCGCGGCGTGGGGGAGACCCTGGCGTGTGGGACCGGCGCCTGTGCTGTGGCCGTCGTCGCATCCGAGACCGGCCGTTCACCGTCCCAGGTGACCGTGCACTATCCGGGGGGAGATCTCCGGGTAACTCGTGAGGCGGACGGCCAGGTCCTGTTGAGCGGTGAGGTGTCCCACGTCTTCAACGGGACCGTGGATCTCGACGCACTTACGCCGTGATAGCCGGACACGGATCCGGCGGCGGCCCGGAACCCGGAAGCCCGCGGTACGCTCACACGCGCCAGGAGTGGGTCGAACTCCCAGCCCTGGAGGAGCGCTACGACATCATCCGGACGTTCTTGAGACGACCGGGGGAGGGATGAACGTGCAGCTATCGCCGGGGATCAAGATGGTCGAGCCCTACCCCTTCGAGGTGCTGGACCGCCGCAAAGCCGAAGCGCTCGCGCAAGGGCGCGAGTTGGTGGACTTCGGCGTTGGTGATCCCCGAGAGGTGACCCCGCCCTTCATCCGCGAGGCGCTGGTTGCCGGACTGGAGCCCGTGAGTTCCTACCCACGCGCGGCGGGCTTGCCGGAACTGCGGGAGGCGATCGCGGGGTGGGCGGACAGACGTTTCGCCGTCTCGCTTGACCCCGATACTGACATCCTCCCGATCCTCGGATCGAAGGAGCTGGTGTTCTCGCTGGCTCAGTGTGTGTTCGACCCGGAAGCGGGCAAGGATCTTGCGATGGTCACCTCGCCCGGCTATCCCATCCCCGCGCGCGGCGCCCGATTCGCCGGAGGCGATGTCGCTGTCCTTCCCCTTACCGAAGCCAACGGCTTCCTCGCCGACCTGGACGGGGTGGGCCAAGAGATCTGGGACCGTGCTGCGATCCTCTGGCTCAACTACCCGAACAACCCAACCGGCGCGGTGGCCCCGCTCGAGTACTTCCGTCGCGCGGCCGACCTCTGCCGCGCGAACGGCGTGCTCCTGGCCTCCGACGAGGCCTACAGCGAGCTCTACTTCGAGGCGGGTCCACCCGCGAGCGCCCTGCAGGTCGGCGACCTTCGCGACATCATCGTCATCAACACCCTCAGCAAACGCTCGTCCATGACGGGGTACCGGAGCGGGTTCGCCGCCGGAGACCCCGAGCTCATCGCGGCGCTCAAGCAGCTGCGCCCAAGCGTCGGGGTCACGCCCCAGGAGTTCGTTCAGCGGGCATCGGTGGCGGCCTGGAACGACGAGACGCATGTCTCGGAGAACAGGGACCGCTACGCTGCGAAGCGGCGGGTGTTCCTGGAGCTGTTCGGCCGTCGAGGGGTCAAGGTGGCCGGGAGTGTCGCCACGTTCTACTTGTGGGTCCAGGTTCCCGGCGGTAAGACCTCGGAGGGCTGGGCGATCGAGCTGATGGATCGATGCGACGTGATCGTCGCGCCGGGGTCGTTCTTCGGAGCAGCTGGGCAGGGGTACGTGCGGATGGCCATGGTGCCGGGACAAGCCGGATGCGAACGAGCCGCCGAGCGGCTGGACGCCTACTTCGGGGAGCTGTCGTGACCTACGAAGACCTGGCTTCACGCATCGAGGCCTCGTTCGCTCCCGACGCGAAGATCGACCAGGCTGCCGTGGAGGAAACGATCGCGCTCTTGGACGCCGGGAAGGTTCGCGTGGCCGAACCCGATCGCGCATCGGAATCTGGATGGCGCACCAACGCGTGGGCGAAGATGGCGGTCTTGCTCTACTTCCGCATCCGGGGGATGGAGACCACGTCGGTCGGGCCGTTCGAGTATCACGACAAGCTTCCGCTGAAGACCGGCTATGAAGCCGCGGGCGTCCGTGTGGTTCCCCCTGCGACCGCGCGCTTCGGTGCGTACCTCTCTCCGGGGGTCATCCTCATGCCCAGCTACGTGAACATCGGTGCCTGGGTGGGTCCGGGTTCGATGGTGGACACATGGGCCACGGTTGGTTCGTGCGCGCAGATCGGCGCGAACGTCCATCTGGCGGGCGGGGTGGGGATCGGCGGAGTTCTCGAGCCCGCGCAGGCGGCTCCCGTCATCGTCGAGGACGGGGCGTTCATCGGATCGCGGTGCATCGTGACGGAAGGGGTTCGGGTCATGAAGGAAGCCGTGCTGGGTGCGGGCGTGGTGCTGACCGGCAGCACGCCCATCATCGACGTCACGGGGCCTGAGCCCGTCGAGCACCGGGGCGTCGTGCCGGAACGGGCGATCGTGATCCCGGGCTCCCGCGCCCGTGAGTTCCCGGCCGGCCACTACGGACTGCCCTGCGGACTGGTGATCGGCTATCGGACCGAGGCCACCGACGACAAGGTTCGACTGAACGAAGTCCTTCGTTCGTTCGGCTCTTCCCTGAGCTGATGCCAGACCCACGGCGCCCTGCCAGCCAACGGACCGCCGGTCGCGGCGAGCATGAGGCCAGCGGGGTCCTGGAGTCTCCGCTCTCCGCCACATGGAAGCCGCGTGTTCGCGAACGAGCGATCTTGGTTGGTGTCGGCCCCGGCATCGTCGAGACCGACCTGGACGAGCTTGCCGCCCTAGCCGACTCGGCCGGCGCCGAACCGGTGGCCCGCCTGGTCCAGAACCGGCCCGACCCCGATCCGGCCACCTTCGTCGGCCGCGGCAAACTGGATGAACTCCAAGACGTCGTGCGTGTACATCGCGCGGCGGCCGTGATCTTGGATCGAGAGCTGAACCCGGGCCAGCTTCGATCCCTGGAGGAGCGCCTGGGCGTCAAGGTCATCGACAGGACGGCGCTGATCCTGGACATCTTCGCCCTGCACGCGCGGTCGCGGGAAGGCAAGGCGCAGGTCGAACTCGCGCAGCTGAACTACCTGGTCCCACGCTTGCGCGGTTGGGGCGAGGCGATGAGCCGCCTAGGCGCCGG
>JAYVBZ010000261.1:0-2378 GCA_043750215.1 Actinomycetota bacterium | reverse complement strand
CGTCCAGGACTGGGGGCTGGGAGAGGGACCGGGCTCACTGTTCCATCCGGCGCGTTCTGCGTTCATCATCGTGAACGGGCAGAGGGCTGGGGTGATGGGTGAAGTGCATCCGGCGCATGCCCGCGCGCTAGAACTGGACGGACGCGTGGTCGCCGTCGAACTCGAGATCACCGAACTGATGCAGGCGTCCCGCCCCTCCGTCGTCTTCGCTGAGGTGCCTCGTTTCCCCCCGGTTCGCCGTGACCTCGCGTTCCTCGTGCCCGAGGCAGCGCCGGCCGGCGAGGTTCAGCGGCATCTGCAGGATGCAGCGGGAGAGTTGCTCGGCGACGCGGTGCTCTTCGACGTGTTCCGGGGCGGCTCGCTTCCCCCAGGGACCAAGAGCCTCGCGTTCGCGGTCGACTTCCGCGCGCCTGATCGCACCCTCGCGGGTGACGAGGCTGACGGGGCGGTGGCCGCCATCGTTGCCGCTCTCTCGCAGGCGTTCGGTGCCGAACTCCGTGCGGGGTAGGCCCGGGTTGGTCGGCACGGGATAGACTCCGGCTTCATGACACGCAACTATCTCTCCGTCGACGACCTCTCTCCAGCGGAGCTGACCCAACTCCTGGACCTCGCGGACGCCATGAAGGGAAACCCCGGCGCCTACCAGGACCGGTTGCATGGCCGCTCTGTTGCCCTCATCTTCGAGAAGCCATCAACCCGCACGCGGGTGTCATTCGAGGTCGGCGTTTCGCAGCTCGGCGGTCATCCCGTGGTGCTCAGTTCCTCGGAGCTCCAGCTGGGTCGCGGTGAGACCATCGAGGACACCGGGCGAACCCTCAGCCGCTACGTCGATGCGATCGTCCTTCGGACCTTCGAACAAGAACGGCTAGAGGTGCTGGCGGGAGCTGCCTCCGTGCCCGTCGTGAACTCCTTGAGCGATTTCGAACACCCATGTCAAGCTCTCGCGGATGTCCTCACCGTCCGCCAGCGCCTTGGAGGTCTGGCCGGAAAGGTCCTGACGTATCTGGGGGATGGCAACAACGTGGCCCATTCCCTCCTCCTGGCGGGGGCGAAGACCGGGATGACGGTGCGCGTGGCAACGCCACCAGGCTTCGAACCGATCCCACAGGTGGTTCAGCGTGCCGCAGAGATCGCCGCTGACAATGGCGGGGCCGTCGAGGTGACGCATGACCCGGAGCAGGCCGCAAAGGGCGCCGACGTGCTCTGTACGGACGTCTGGGCCAGCATGGGCCAGGAGGAGGAGGCCGACGAGAGAGCGCTTGTTTTCCCGATCTTCCAACTCAGCCAGGAGCTGGTTGAACTCGCCAACCCCGATGTCGTCGTGATGCACTGCCTGCCGGCGCACCGTGGGCAGGAGATCACCGCCGAGGTGATGGACGGTCCGCATTCGGCCATATGGGATCAGGTGGAGAACAGGCTGCATACCCAGAAGGCACTTCTCTTGTTCCTCCTGGATCTGGTCTAGCGTCCGGAGGTCCTGTGCCCAGGGCGAACGAGGCTATCGAGCAAGTGCTTCTGGAGTTCGCCGATCTCCTGTCCATCCTGTCTGAGGACCCGTTCAAGCCCCGCGCATACGAGAAGGCCGCTCGCGCCGTCGGTGGTTACCCCGACGATCTGGCGGGCAAGGAGCTGAAGGAGATCCTGAAGGTTCCCGGGGTCGGCAAGTCGATCGGGGAGAAGATCCACGAGTTCCTCTCCACGGGCGTCATCACGGACCTTGAGACCCTCCGAGCCCAGATCCCCGGCGGTGTCCGAGACCTCATGACCGTGCCGGGCCTGGGCCCGAAGAAGGCGTTCGCCCTCTACGACGAACTCGGGATCGGCTCTGTCGAGGACCTGATCGTCGCCATACAAGAGGGCCGCGTTGCCGCCCTCAAGGGTTTCGGACCAAAGACACAAGAGAACATCCTGCGGGGCATCACCCAGATCGCCTCTGCGGGGGGCCGTGTCACGCTGGATGTGGCCTCGGATGCGGCTGAAGCCTTGATCGAGCGCCTGCGAGGCCTACCGGGGGTCGGGAAGATCGCCTACGCGGGCTCGCTCCGACGCATGTGCGAGACGATCGGCGATGTCGACCTCCTGGTGGCTTCGCGGGATGCCGCTCCCATCATGGAAGCGTTCGTCACGCATCCGGCCGTTACCAGGGTGCTCGCCCACGGGGACTCAAAGTCGTCCGCACTGGTCGAACGGGGACTGCAGGTCGATCTGCGGGTTGTCCCCCCTGAAGTGTGGGGGGCCGCGATGATCTACTTCACGGGATCGAAAGCGCACAACGTTCGGATCAGAGAGATGGCGGTTCGCGCCGGGCTCAAGCTGAACGAGTACGGGCTGTTCGATGCGAAGACCGGCCGGCTCCTGGCCGCGAAGACCGAAGCGGA
>JAYVBZ010000260.1:0-6858 GCA_043750215.1 Actinomycetota bacterium | reverse complement strand
TCGATGATCCACGGTTCGAGGTCGGGTTCGTACTTCGAGGCGTCAAGCGCCAGTACGGCCTGGGCGGCCAGGACGTTGGCGTTGATCGCCGCCGGCTTGTGACAGGTATGCGCGGAACGACCGTGCGTCGTGACGTCGAAGTAGTACCGCCCCCGGTGTCCGAGGCATACCTCGTTGTCGGTGAGCTCCCCCAGCACACAGAGATCTGCGGTGTGCTCGTCGAAGTAGGCGATCGATCCCAGCTGGTCTCCCATGTGATCGGAAACCGCGGCCATCGCCAGCGTGCCCGAGACGGGTAGGCCGCTGGAACGCACGGCCTCGATCGCGACGATCTGGCAGACCAGGGCCGCCTTCATATCCATGACACCGTGCCCGTACACCGATCCATCGATCAGCGCCCCGGAGAACGGCTCGGTCACGTTCCAGCCATGAGATACGGGCTTCGTGTCCATGTGGCCAGTGAGGACGACGCGCCGCCCAGGCCCGAACCGTACTTCCCCGATCGCGTTCGGGCGATCCGGCAGCACGGGCTGGAGTTCCACATCTTCGAACGCGGAGGCGCGCATGACCGACGCCAGATACTCCGCGAGCAAGCCCTCCTGGCCCAACACGCTTGGGATCTTGCAAACTTCCTGTACGAGGCCGACCGCCCGGTCAAGGTCCAGGCGAGACAACACCTGTGCTATGACCTCGGCCGTTCCCGTCCCAACATCCATCGCACACTCCCTGGCTGAGATATCAGATATTAGATATGACCATTCGCGCCGTCAACGGTCCAGGCCGAACCGGCCGGGGGAAGACAGGCAGATCTCCCCCCGGACCGATCAGCTATGGGCAGCCGTCAGGCAGGTACTGATTGGTCGAGATCGCAGAGGCATCCGGCGTCGACGTGATCAGGGCTTCCGTCTTCATCCAGTCTCCGTAGCTCTGCCAGGCGGCCGAGTCGATGCATCCGGTCTTCGTTCCGGCAGCGGGCGTCAGGAGGGTCAGTGTGTAGGGGACGCTCTGGTCGAGGAACTTGGGGTCGTACTGCGTCTCGGTCTTCATCACGGCCGTGGCGCCGGCTGGATCCGCGATCGCCCCGTCCGTCCCTTTCACCAATGTGGCCACGAACCGTGTCACCGCGTCCGCGTAGGCCGCGTCACTCGCCAGGCGATCGGAGTTGGCCACGACGACCAACTCGGCGTAGGTGGGCACACCCAGCTGGTCCGCAGGAAACACGGTCGGCTTCTTGCCAGTTTCCAGCTCGACCTGGATAGCCTCCACGTTTCGGTATCCGCCGATGATGGCGTCGACCCTGTTGGACAAGACGGCCGGAACGAGGGTGAAGCCGACGTTGACCTTGGTCACGTCGCTTGCGCTCAGTCCCGCGGTCTTGAGCATCGTCTGATAAAAGGCGTCATCGCTCGGGATCCCCGTAACGCCCACCGACTTGCCCGACATCTGAGAAAGCTGCGTCACCGCAACGCCCGGCGCGACGATCATCGAGTTCAACGGCACCGGGACAACCGTTGCCACGGCTGTGACCGGGAGGCCATTCTGCTGTCCGTAGAACATCTCGGGCTCGTAGGAGATCGCAAGGTCGACCTTGTCCAGGCCCACTAACTTGATCGGGTCCGCGGCGTTAGACGGCGGGTGGAAGGCGACCGTTAAGCCGGCGTCGGCGAAGTAGCCCTTGTCTTGGGCGTAGTAGATACCCACGTGGTCGGGATTGGGCACCCAGTCGAGTTCGACACTGAGCTTGGCGGGAACACTTGTGGGCACCGAGCCGCTCGGCGTTGCACCGCCTGGCGTCGGAGTCGAACTGCTCTTGCTGCAGGCCGCCGCCACTATCGCCAGCACCGCGACAGCAGCCACCACTGCGCGCTTCTGCTTGAGACCAGATCGGTTCATCTCGACCGTCCTTTCATCCGTCCGGTTCGTGGGAGCCCACGCACCTGCTTCCGATGACGCCACTCCTTCCAGACCTACATCGCATTCCTCCTCGGCGCCCACGGGACGAAGATGCGTTCCAACAACGACACCAACGCGAACAAGGCGAAGGAGATGAGGACAAGGATGAAGATGTCGGCGAAGATGCGCGCCGTCTGCAGGTTCGGCGTGGCCTGGATGATGACGCATCCGAGCCCGCCTTCGCACCCCGCGTACTCGCCGAACACCGCGCCGATCGACGCGAACGTCGCCGCGATCCGAAGACCCGAGAAGATGGAAGGGAGCGCGCCCGGGAATTCGATCCGCCTGAAGATGGCCCACCGGTTCCCGTCGAGCGTCCTCATCATGTGGATGAAGTCGTCGTCGACCGAGCGGAGACCGTCGATGCCGTTCACGACGATGGGGAAGAAGCAGATCAGCGCGACGATCACAAGCTTCGGAAGGATCCCGTAGCCCAGGATGATGACGAGGATGGGCGCGAGAACCACGATCGGGATCGTCTGGGACATGATGAGGAGTGGATACACGGTCCGCCTGAGGGGTCCGAACAGGTGCAGCAGGATCGCGAGCCCCACGCCAGTGAACGCGGCGATCAAGAAACCGAAGACCACCTCCCGCAAGGTGATCCACATCGCCGGGGCCAGATACGCCGTCCAATCCTGCTTCAACGCCACGGCCACTTGGGACGGGGCGGGCAGGAGGTACTTGGGGATGTCAAACCCTCGGATGATCACTTCCCACAGAACGAGGAGCGAGAGGGAGAACAACGCGGCCAGGCCGTAGTGGCGCCAGAAGCGATCGACTGGAGCACGGCGCCGATCTGCCTCACGTCTTACCGGCAAGGGGGTTTCCCGCTTGGTCGGTCCCACCGGCCCGTCGCTGCTCATTCAAGGGCCTCCAGTGCTTGCTCCTTCAGAGCCACGAACTCAGGACTCGTAACGATCGCGCGCCGAGACTCCCCTGCGGTCTCGAGGTTCGTTTCCAACACCTTCACCACTCGGCCGGGACGTGCAGACATGACGACCACGGTCCTGCTCAGGAGCAGCGCCTCCTCCACGTCGTGGGTCACCAGCAGCACGGTGCGAGGCACGTCGCCCAGCGCTTTCAGCAGCCACTCCTGCATCTGCGCCCGGGTGATCGAGTCCAGCGCTCCGAACGGTTCGTCCAGTAGCAGTACATCCTTCTGGGCCATCAGCGTTCGCAGGAAGCTGACCCGCTGGCGCATCCCGCCGGAAAGCTGGGCCGGACGGACATCTTCGAACTCCCCCAATCCGAAGTGTTCGAAGAAGGGCCGGGTCTTCTCCCGCGCCTGGTCCCTGGAGATCCCGCGGTTCTGCAGGGCGATGATGGCGTTGTCCAGCGCGGTACGCCACGGGAGCAGGAGATCTCGTTGCGGCATCATCGCGCAGCGCGCGAGACGCCCCTTCGGGTCTGTGGCGCCCTCGACGTTGATAACGCCGCTATCGGGCTCGAGCAGACCGGCGACCAGCTGCAGGAGGGTCGACTTCCCTCCACCGCTGGGGCCTACGATGCCGATCCTGGAGTGCCGCTGGACCTCGAACGTCACGCCGTCAAGTGCGACGACCTCGCCGAACGTCTTGCGGATCGACTGGAACGAGATGCCGACCGAGTCATCCCGAATCACCCCTTGCCCCAAGTTCGCCCTCCCCCAAAGGGATTATCTGATATTCGATGCATCGAATCTTGAAGGCGCGACTGTAGCAAGGTGCGCCTCGGTCAGTCAAGGCAGTTTCCGGGGTAGCCGGTCCTCTGGCGCTAGCCGAGGTCCGGCCACTGCTCTAGGTTGTAGGACATCTCCCAGAAGCCCCGTTCGAGACGGGAGCTCATGGCGAAGATCTCGCCGAGTTCCCGGCGGCGCGGTGCACCCAGTCCCTCCTCAATCGCAAGCCGATCGAAGTCCTCACGCATCGAGGCAACCATCTGGACGTTGGCCGGCAACGTGAAGTAGCCGATCCAGTCCGCGTACACCTCGTGGGTGGACGGGGTTCCGGCCACCAGCCGCTGGGCGATCTCCACATAGCTCCACGCACAAGGAAGCAGCGCCGCCATGATCTCGAGCGGTCCGCCGCGGAGGGCCAGGGATTGCATGTAACTGGTGTAGGCGACGTTGGCAGGCGCCTGCATCAGAGCGCCGCCGTGGTCGGCCGCTCCCATCTGCGTGACGCGGGTGAGCAGCGCGCGGTTGCTCGGGAGCTCCGCGTCGAGCACCTGGTCGAGATCGACCTTGAAGTAGCGGAGCTCGCTCTCGTGTCGAGACTTGGCCGCCCCAAGGGCAAGGCAGCGTGCATAGTCGATGAGATAGAAGTTGTCCTGCTCTAGGAAGAACCGGAACTTCTCGAGCGCCAGCGTACCTGCGGCGAGCTCTCGAAGGAATGGGTGGGCGTGCAAGCCGTCCCAGATGTCCGCGCACTGCGCGCGAAGTTCGGAGCAGAATGAACCCTCGGTACTCACCTTCCCCCCTTTCTCGATCGTGGCGGGAGCTTAGCCCGCAGGGAGGAGGAGCGCGCGACGCAGGTCCGCTGGTGCCGACACCACCATGTCAGCCTCGCGGCCCAGCGCAAACTGATGACCCCATCCAGGTGTGCCAGGTACCTCGCCAACGCCGCCGCCCCAACGGGGTGTCCGATGAGCTGCTCGAGCATGACCGATGCCGAACCGACACTGAAAGGATCCAGGATCTCCGCGTGTGAGTCGTGTGCGCCAGTGTCCGATTTCCTCTAGCCTCGAACCTCTAGCGGAAGGGGACCGAAGATGACAATGACGGTGGAGACGGCATCCGCTCTCCCGCGACTCGCCCTCATCGGCGGCCGGTGGGTAGAAGGTAGCGCCGGGACATTCGAGGTACGTTCTCCCTACTCGGGTGAGCTGGTGAACGAGGTCGCTCGGTGCTCTCCGGCCGACGTGGACCTGGCGGTTGCGGCGGCGCGCGCCGCACAACCAGGCTGGGCTGCCACCCCTCTGATCGAACGGGTAAAGGTGCTCCGCCGCATCAACACCCTCTTCGTCGAGCGCGCAGAACCGATCGCCGTCGTGCTGGTGCAAGAGATCGCGAAGACCATCACCGATAGCCGCGAAGAGGTGCATGAGTACGCGGCACCGGCATGGCACAAGGCGGGCGAAGAGGTGCTGCGTCACCGTGGGCTATCGTTCCCCTCAACCCAGGAGCAGACGAACAACAAGCGGCTGGTGATGACGCATCGGCCGCTGGGCGTCGTCGGCGCTATCACCCCCTACAACTTCCCGACCGACATCTCCTCCATCGCGCTGGCCCACATCATCGCCGCCGGCAATACCGTTGTATGGAAGCCATCCGAGTTCGCCCCGACCTCGTGCGCGATGGTCGCTGAACTCTTCGCCGAGGCCGGGCTCCCCGACGGCGTGATCAACGTTGTGCAGGGATTCGGCGATGTGGGCGCTGCGATCGTCGAACACCCGGACGTGAAGGGGATCTTCTTCACCGGGTCGACCGCGACGGGTCAAAAGATCGCCGTCAAGGCGGCGCTCAAGCCTCAGTTGTTGGAACTCGGGGGCGACGGGCCGTTCATCATCCTGCCCGATGCCGACATCGACGCGGCTGTCGAGGGAGCCATGAACGGGTGCTTCTACTACGGCGGTCAGGTATGTACCTCGGCCGAACGACTGATCGTGCACGAGAACGTCCACGACGAGTTCGTGCAGAAGCTGAAGGCTCGCGCCGCGACCTTGCGGATCGGGGACCCGGCCTTAGAAGAGACCGAGATGGGGCCGCTGTGCAACGCGGCGACGCTGCAACGCGTGGTCGATCACGTCGAAGACGCGCGTGCCCGCGGCGCCGACATCGAACAGTTCGGGCCGCAGGAACGGCTCTTCTACCCGGCGACGGTGCTGACGGGCGTGACACCGGACATGCGGATCGCGCAAGAGGAGACGTTCGGACCTGTGGCTCCGGTGATGAAGGTGGGCTCTATCGCGGAAGCCCTCGAGATCGCCAACTCCAGCGAGCTGGGCCTCATCGCGTCGCTGTGGACCCGCGATCTGGCCACGGCCTGGCGGGTCGGCGAGGCGCTCCAGCACGGAACGGTGAACATCAACGAGACCAGCAACTACTGGGATCAGCTCGCGCCGTTCGGCGGTAGCGGCAACAGCGGGGTGGGTCGGGAGCTCTCGCAATGGTTCCTCGAGTCCTTCACCGAACGCAAACTGCTCGTGTTCGATCTTGGCGATGCCGAGCATCACGATCGCCGCGCAGAGGGCGGCTGGTAGCGGGCGAGCGCTCATGCCGGTGCCGGTGCCGGTGCCGGTGCCGGTGCCGGTGCCGGTGTCGGTGTCGGTGTCGGTGTCGGTGGCGGTGGCGGTGGCGGTGGCGATGCCGGTGTCGATGCCGGTGTCGGTGGCTGTGCCGATGCCGGCCCTGGCCGCCAGCAGCGCCAGGCCCTGGCTCGGCCGCAGCGCGGCATGCAAATCGAAGTCGAAGCGCCGCAGGTAGGCCGCCAGCGGCGGCGCCAGCAACTCGTCGTCATCGATCAGCAGGATGCGGTGCATGGCGGGCGCCGGGTGGGCGGGCAGGGGCGCGGGCGGTGGCGGTGGCGGCAAGGGGTCGATGCGCGCACGGTGCAGGGCGCGGCGTAGCCCGCCGCGCCCCGGCGTGCCAAGCCAGACTCTCAGCCCCGGCCAAAGCCGTGGCCGCGCCCGCGCGCCAGCAAATCACGCACCTTCTGCTGCTGCTCGGGTTTCAGGCTGTCAAAAAAATCAGCCATCGCCGTCACCACGGTCGGGCCCTTTTCGCGCAGCGCGCCGGTCTTGCCGTCGATCAGCGCCTGGGCCCGGGCGCGGTCAAACTGCGCGCCGGCCAGCACGGCGGCCAGCTCGGTGCGCGGGTTGGCGCCGCCTTCCATCAGCGCACCGCGCTGGGCCTTGAGCGCGTCG
>JAYVBZ010000259.1:0-1950 GCA_043750215.1 Actinomycetota bacterium | reverse complement strand
ACCTCATCGAATACCGGCGGCACCGGGAAGTCTTGGTTCGCAAGGTGGCCGAGGCCGACATCCCAACCTTCTATGGGGCGTTCCGCTCCTACGCCTACGAATCCACCCTGGATGAACGGACCCACATCGCGTTGGTCTGCGGTGACATCGGAGATGGGCTGGACGTCCTCACCCGCGTTCACTCGGAGTGTTTGACCGGCGATGTGTTCGCGTCCTTGCGCTGTGATTGCGGGGCGCAACTGGAACGAGCGATGCAGATCGTGGCTGCTGAGGGACGCGGAGTGGTGCTCTATGTTCGAGGGCACGAGGGCCGCGCGATCGGCCTCAGTCACAAGTTGCGCGCCTACGAGCTCCAGGATCGAGGTCGAGACACGGTCGAGGCAAACCTTGACCTGGGCCTACCCGTCGATCCACGTGACTACGGTATCGGGGCCCAGATCCTTTTCGACCTCGGCGTGCGGACCATGCGACTCCTGACGAACAATCCCTCCAAGCGTGCGGGCCTCGAAGGCTATGGCTTGTCCATCGTTGACCGGATCCCGCTCCAGACGGAACCGACTGCGCAGAACATCGGGTACCTGAGAACCAAGAGGGAGAAGATGGGCCACCTCATAGAAGGCCTAGACGCGGGGGCGGGGGAGCGGTGACCACCTGGGAAGGGGAGGCGAACGGGAAGGGCCGTAGGGTGGCGATCGTGGCCGCGCGGTTCAACGGCAACATCACCGACACCCTGGTCCGCGGCGCCGTTGACGCGTTGGTGCGCCACGGCACCGATCCCGACGACATCGATGTGACCTGGGTTCCCGGAGCGTTCGAGATCCCATCGGTGGCCCGACGGTTCGTACTCGCGGGCGTACACGATGCCATCATCTGCCTGGGCGCCGTGATCAAGGGCGACACCTACCACTTCGAACTCGTGGCGAACGAAACCGCCCGAGCGATCATGGATATCTCGGTGGAGGCCTCTGTGCCGGTCATCTTCGAGGTACTCGCGTGTCGCGACCTGGCACAGGCGGAAGCGCGCGCCGGAGGCTCTCATGGGAACAAGGGATGGGCCGCGGCGGAGGCAGCCCTACGGATGCTCGACCTTCTGGCCCAGCTACCGGGAGGGGACGCCCGATGATCCTGGTTCGGCGCTGGCGTGATCACGGGGGGCGGACCGTCGACACCTGTCGGTCCCGGCGCCTATACTTGCTGCCTGTACCAGTGGCGTTGAGCGCACCGGCGTGTCCGGTGCCTTTCTTTCGAAAGAGGTGATGCGGGGTCTCGACCGATCCCAGGATCAACGACCGGATCAGGTCCCCCCAGGTTCGCCTGGTGGGCGCGGACGGCGAGCAGATCGGCGTGATCTCCACGCAGGATGCGCTCCGCCAAGCCCAGGAGCTCGATCTGGATCTCGTTGAGGTGGCGCCGCAGGCGGATCCGCCAGTATGTCGGATCATGGACTACGGCAAGTACAAGTACGAGCGCGACATCCGGCAGAAGGAAGCGCGGAAGAAGCAGTCTCGTGTCGACCTCAAGGAGATCAAGTTCCGCCCGAAGATCGACCCGCACGACTACGCCACGAAGAAAGGGCATGTCTCGCGGTTCCTGACATCGGGGGCCAAGGTCAAGGTGACGATCATGTTCCGCGGGCGCGAGATGGCGCACACGGACCTGGGTCGCAAGATCCTCGACCGATTGGTGACGGACCTGGGCGAAAGCATCGTGGTCGAGTCCATGCCGAAGCAGGAGGGGCGGAACATGATCATGGTCATCGCCCCGAACAAGCGTTACCAGGAGCAGCGGGCTAAAGAGGCGGCAGCGAACGGGAACGAACCAGCAACACTGGACGCCGAGGCAGCACCGCAGGTGGAAGTTCCGGCGGAGGTCATCGAAGCGGTGGAAGCCGCCCAGGAGGCCGCTCAGACCGATACGGTTCTCGAAGAGCCGCAACCAGACGCAGCGAAC
>JAYVBZ010000258.1:0-1703 GCA_043750215.1 Actinomycetota bacterium | reverse complement strand
AGTCTCCTTTCGATCGAGTTCCCGACAGGAGGATGCGATATCACCCATGAAGCGGTGATGAAGGGAATGTGACTTCACGCGCCTGAGACCTCGTCCCATCCCTGGCGACGGGGCCTCAAGGATGCCTGGGATGTGACCGAAGGATATGAAGCTTGACCGGTGCGCGACTCGGGCGCCGATCGTCCAAAGGAGCCTGCCGATGCGCCGCTTGCCGATCAGGGTTCGGCTGACAGCCTTCTTCGCGGTTGGCACAGCGATCCTCCTAGCTGTTCTCGCGGGCCTGATCTACGTTCACACCGGCGCCGCACTACTCGATGCGGTCGACACCGGTCTTCGCGCAAGGAGCGAGGTTCTCACCGCATCCGTGCACGAGCACGGCCTAGGTCTCGTAGACCTTGCGCCCACGCTTATCGAATCGGACGAAGCCTTTGCCCAGGTGTCCGATGGATCGGGGCGTGTTCTCGCGTCGAGCTCGATCGTTGCCGGCGCGGTCCTCCTGCCTCCATCGATGGCCACCTCGATCTCACAGCCCAGATTCTTCGATCGATACCTGAGCGCGAAAGGGGTCGACAACGTCACCAGAGTCCTAGCCGTACCGGTCAACGCACCATCCGGCCGATACATCGTGGCCGTTGCCACTTCGCTTCAGGACCGAAAGGACGCACTGGTGCGGTTCGCCACCATCCTTGAGATCTGGGGTCCTATCGCGCTCACGGCCCTTTCCTTGGGTGGATGGTTCGTGATCGGGGCCGCCCTTCGGCCCGTCGAGCGGATGCAGCGCAAAGCTGCCGCCGTCTCCGTGTCCGATGCTGGAACGCGCCTTCCGGTGCCGCCCGGCGGAGACCAACTCACCCGGCTGGGAGAGACGCTGAACGAGATGCTCGGTCGGCTCCAAGATTCCTACGAGGAGATCGAGGAGCTGAACGAAGGACTCGAGGAGAAGGTCCACGAGCGCACCCAGCAAGTGGAGGATGCGCGGAACCGGATCGTGCAGAGTTTGTCGCTCGCCGCCGAGTATCGCGACGATCAGACCGGTAAACACACTCAGCGGGTGGGGGAGATGTCGCGGCTGATCTCGCAGCGGCTGGGCCTCTCCCCGGAACGGGTCGAATTGATCGGTCGCACGGCCCCGCTGCACGACGTCGGCAAGATCGCGATCCCGGATCGCGTCCTTCTGAAGCCGGGCAAGCTTTCAGCGGAGGAGTGGGAGGAGATGAAGCAGCACCCCTTGATCGGCGCGACCCTTCTTGGTGAAGAGGCATATCCCCTCATCGCGACTGCCCGGCTCATCGCCATCACCCACCACGAGCGGTTCGACGGCACCGGCTACCCCCATGGTCTGAAGGGGGAAAGCATTCCGATCGAGGGTCGGATAGTGTCGGTCGCTGACGTCTTCGACGCGCTCACCCATGAACGGCCCTACAAGGAGGCGTGGCCTGTTGATAGGGCGCTCGAGGAGATCGAGAGTGGCCGCGGAACGCAATTCGATCCGGATGTGGTGGCCGCATTCCGTGCTGTGCAAGACAAGTGTTTGAGATCCGGACTTCCACACTCAGCTGATCTTCGCGCTCCCCGGGCCTAGAAGGGGTGCGACACGTGCGGATCCGGATGGCTTCGATCGGGCGCATCTACGAGGAGGCTGCAATCGACCTCGGAGCGGCGCCATCCTCCGCCGTTCGCCGTGTCCTGCTGCCGATGCCGAA
>JAYVBZ010000257.1:0-1801 GCA_043750215.1 Actinomycetota bacterium | reverse complement strand
TCGGACGTGACGGTGCGAACGGTCTTGAGGTCCTGGTGCTGGAACGGAGCAGCGCCAGCCGATTCCTTCCCTCCTACGTCGTGTTCCCTGGCGGAGCGGTCGACCCCGAGGACTCGGTACTGGCCAGCCGGTGGTTCGGGCACGAGGATCATGCCTTCCGCGCAGGGGCGGTCCGTGAGTTGTTCGAGGAGGCCGGGATCGCGGTGACGCGCTCAGGCGTTCTCGTCGCGGCGACGCTCTCGTCGGTCGATAACGATCCGCCAGTCGCCGACATGCTCCCAGAGGTTGCGCACTGGGTTGCGCCGGAGGATGTGCCTGTTCGGTTCGATGCGCGATACGTGGCCGCCGCCGCGCCACTCGGGATCGAACCGACGCCCGACGGCACTGAGACCGCCGCCGCTTGGTGGGCGACTCCCAGCCGGCTCATATCGGAATGGCAGGCGCAAGAGCGAAAGCTCTACTGGCCCACCTACTTCACGCTCGCCGCGTTGGTGTCGTGCGGGAGTGTGGCCGATCTGCTGATGCTCCGACTGGACACACGAGAGCCCGATGACCACGAGCTGGAGTACCTTCACCGTTCGACGTTCTACGACGACTGACCGAAAGGTACGCATGCTCCGCATCACCAGAGTGCTCGCGCCCAACGCCGACATGTACACGTTGGACGGCACGAACACGTGGGTGGTGGGCCAGGATCCCTCGATCGTCATCGACCCGGGTCCGGAGATCGAGTCGCACCTGGAGGAGGTGGCCCGGGTCGCGGGCAAGGTGGCGTTCGTCCTGGTGACGCATGACCATCCTGATCACGCGCCGGGCGCCGCGTCGTTCGCGAGAGCGGTAGGCGCGCCCCTGCATGCGTGGAGACTGAAAGAAGCGGAGCCCATGCGCGATCACCAGGAGTTCCGCGGTGGCGGGTTCGCGCTGACGGCGATCCACACCCCGGGCCACACCAGCGATCACGTGGTGTTCCACGAGCCCCAAGAGGGCGCGCTGTTCACGGGTGACGCGGTGGTGGGGCGGGGGACGTCATTCATCGATCCGCCCGATGGGGACCTCACGCACTACCTCCGCTCGCTCAAGCTGATGCAGGAACGTTCCCCGCGAACCATCTATCCGGGTCACGGGCCGGTGGTGTTCCGAGCGCAAGACAAGCTTCGTGAATACGTCGAACACCGGGCCGATCGGGAGCGTCAGGTCCAAGAGGCGCTCGCAGGCGGCGGCCGCACGATCGAGGCGATAGTCCAAGAGGTCTATGCCGGATATCCGGCCGAGGTCCTTCCGTTGGCGGGCCGGTCCGTGTTGGCGCATCTGCTCAAGTTGGAAGGGGAGGCTGCGGTGGATCGCAGCGGCAAAGGCGAAGCGGCGGTGTGGTCCGTGGCCGTTCCGCGTACCTGCGCCCGGTGCGGGAAGCGTGTGCGAGGCCGCGCTCGGTACTGTTCGACCTGCAGCGTGATCATCCTGCAGGAGGGCGGGGCGGATACGTCCGCCGCAGATGCCTGATCCACTGGTCACCGTGCGCCTGGTGAGCGGGGATCGAAGCCGGTTCATACCGCTGCTGCTGGAGGCCGATGGATCAGAACCCGTGTTGCGCGTCTACCTGGACCATGGCGAACTCTACGAGCTGGTGACCTCGGACGCGCCGGTCGGCGTGGTGCTCCTGATCCCCGCCGGGCAGGACGCGCTCGAGATCAAGAACATCGTGCTGGGGGCCGAGCAGCGGGGCCGGGGCCTGGGGCGAGCGGCGATCGAGGCCATCGCTGATTTCGCGCGGACACGTGGTGTGGAACGCCTGATAGTGGGG
>JAYVBZ010000256.1:0-4798 GCA_043750215.1 Actinomycetota bacterium | reverse complement strand
GAGCAGCCCCAGCGGCGTCACCACGTTGCCTTTGGACTTCGACATCTTCTTGCGGTCCGGATCCAGCACCCAGCCACTGATGGCCACGTCGGTCCAAGGAAGTGAGTCGTGCTCCAGCTCGGACTTCAGCACGGTGTAGAAGAGCCAGGTGCGGATGATCTCGTGGGCCTGGGGCCGAAGATCCATCGGGAACACGCGGGAGAACAGATCGGGGTCGTCCTCCCACCCGCCGGCGATCTGCGGGGTCAGCGAGGACGTGCCCCAGGTGTCCATGATGTCGGGGTCGCCGGTGAATCCTCCCGGCTGATCGCGCTGGTCGGAGGTGAATCCGTCGGGGACGTCGGCCTGGGGGTCGATCGGAAGCCGAGACACCCCTGGCACTAGCGGGGCCTCGTAGTTCGGGTTACCGTCTGGATCCAGCACATACCACAGAGGGAAGGGCACCCCGAAGAACCGCTGACGACTTACGCACCAGTCAGTATTCAGTCCACGAACCCAACTATCGAATCGCGCCTGCATGAACGGCGGATGCCACGCGAGTTCGGATCCCCGTTTCAATAGATCCTGGCGATGATCCAATGTGCGAACGAACCACTGCCTGCTCGCGATGACCTCCAGCGGCCGCTCGCCGCGCTCGTAGAACTTCACCGCGTGCCGGATCGTCTGCGGCTCACCTAAGAGATGCCCAGAGGCAGTGAGCATCTCGACGATCTTCTTCCGGGCCTTCTTCGCATACATGCCGGTGATCTCGGCCAAGGCTGCGTTCGCCGCGTCGGGATCATGAGACTCCCAGCCCGGTTCACCGAACGTCTTCTTCCCGATGGAACCGTCCTTCTGCATGATCACGCGCGCGGGTAGCCGTAGCTCTCTCCACCAGGTCACGTCGGTGACATCACCGAACGTGCAGATCATCGCCACGCCGGTGCCCTTCTCCGGGTCGGCAAGTTCATGAGCCATGACCGGCACAGGCACGCCGAACAAGGGCGTGAGCACGGTGGTGCCGACCAGCGCCGCGTATCGCTGATCTGTGGGATGAACCACCAGGGCCACGCAGGCCGGGATCAGCTCCGGACGGGAGGTTTCGATCTCTAACACTCCCCCATCCTCCCGGTCGAACGCGATCCGGTGGTACTGGCCCTCCTGGTCACGGTCCTCGATCTCGGCCTGGGCAACGGCTGTTCGGAAGTCCACGTCCCACATGGTGGGCGCCTCGGCGGTGTAGGCGTGGCCGCCCGCCAAGAGCCCGAGGAACGCGCGCTGACTAGCGCGGCGGGCGCGTTCGCCGATGGTGGTGTACGTGTGATCCCAATCCACGCTGAGGGCTAGATACCGAAAGAGATCCTCGAACGCCTTCTCGTCCTCGACCGTGAGCCGGCCACACAGCTCGATGAAGTTCTGGCGGCTGAGCGGGATCTGTTCGCGGCCGTCCTTCCCCTCAAGCGTCGAGTAGTCGAAGGCCGGATCGAAGGGGAGCGAAGGCTCACAACGCACGCCGAAGTAGTTCTGAACCCGGCGTTCGGTGGGCAGACCGTTGTCGTCCCAGCCCATCGGATAGAACACCTCAAGTCCGCGCATCCGCTGGAACCGCGCCACCAGATCCGTGTGGGTATAGCTGAGCACGTGCCCCACATGGAGTGAACCACTCACGGTGGGGGGAGGAGTATCGATGGAGTAGACCTGATCCCGGGTCTTGGAGCGGTCGAACCGATACGTGCCGGAGGCCTGCCACCACTCGGCCCACTTCGCTTCCAGGCCGTCGAGCGAGGGCTTCTCAGGCATGCTCATGGCGGTGATTCTACGGAAGGCGCGTCGCGTCGAACCAGGCGCCACGAACAGCGGTTGCCTCGACAGACCCCGAGGGTAAGCTGCCTCGGTGACCCCATGTCCCGCGTGCGGCAATGAGAACGACGACGCCGCACGCTTCTGCGCCAGATGTGGCTCGTCACTCGCCGCGGGGTGCCCCTCCTGCGGTGCGGCGCTCTCCCCTGATGCCCGGTTCTGTTCCTCGTGTGGGAATGCGCTGACCGAGCCGGGCCCACCGGCCGGCCAGGAGCTCCGGATCGTCACGCTCCTGTTCGCCGACGTGACCGGTTCCACTGCTCTCGGTGAACGCCTCGATCCGGAGGATCTCCGTGATGTGCTCGACACCTATTTCGCCGCCATGCGGACGGAGATCGAGGCGGAGGGTGGCACGGTCGAGAAATTCATCGGCGACGCCGTGGTGGCTGCGTTCGGCGTTCCCGCCGCGCACGAGGACGATCCGGCGCGGGCGCTCAGAGCGGCCCTCCGCATGCAGGTGGCCCTGACCGAACTGAACCCCACCCTGCTGAAGACTCACGGCGTCGAACTCCAGATCCGCATCGGGGTGAACACCGGAGAGGTGCTGGCCACCGTTGACCCGAAGCCGGGTGAGCCCATGGTCACCGGCGACACCGTGAACGTGGCGGCGCGGTTCGAACAGGCGGCCGAACCTGGCCAGGTCGTGACCTCAGAGCGAACCGCGCGTGCTGCCCGAACGTTCCGCTTCCGCGACATCGGCCCACTCGACCTCAAAGGCAAGTCCGCGCCCATCCGGGCGTTCGTCGTTGAAGGCGAACCTGGGGGCGCCACCCGCGGTATCCCCGGACTCCGAGCCCCGATGGTGGGCCGCGACTCAGAGATGGCGCTGCTGCAGACCGCCTTCCACCGCGCCGGAGATGGCCGCCCGCAGCTCATGACGATCTACGGTGAGGCGGGCGTGGGAAAGAGTCGCCTCACCGCCGAATTCCTCCATTGGGCGCGAACGCAAACGCCCGAGCCGGTCATCTTGCAGGGCCGCTGCCTTCCCTACGGCGAGGGCATCACCTATTGGCCGCTCGCCGAGATCCTCAAGATGCACGCCGCCGTCCTGGACACCGATAGCACCGAGACGGCACGAACGAAGATCGACGAGGTGACGATCCCGCTGCTCACGAGTGCCCTCACCCCCGATGCCGCTCGGGTAACCGCGGCCCTGGCCTACACCGTCGGCCTCGATGTCCCGTCGTTCGCGCGCATGGAACCTCGCCAGGTCCGGGCCGAGACGCACGCGGCTTGGCGCGCGTTCTTTTCGGCGCTCGCCGTGATCAGTCCTGTCATCACCCTCATCGACGACATCCACTGGGCCGACGTCGCCCTCCTGGATCTCCTGGAGGAGTTGGCGGATCGCATCCAGGGTGGCGTGCTCTTCATCTGTCCGTCGCGACCGGACCTGCTGGGACGGCGCCCAGGTTGGGGTGGGGGCCACCGAACGTTCTCGAGTATCGGGCTCGAGCCTCTCTCGCCCCAGGACGCGGCGCGGCTCGTGGCACTTCTCCTAGACGTGGACGATCTTCCCACGGAGGTGCGGAACCGGATCCTCATCCGCGCCGAGGGGAACCCGTTCTTCCTGGAGGAGATCGTCCGGGGACTGATCGATCAGGGACTCATCGTGCACGATGAAGGCCGATGGCGGGCTGCGGCCGGGATCGCCGACGTCGAGATCCCCGATACGGTCCAGGGCATGCTGGCTGCGCGGATGGATCTGCTGGCGACGCCGGAAAAGCGCACGCTGCAGTCGGCTGCCGTCGTGGGGCGCGTGTTCTGGCCTGGGCCGGTCATCGAACTCCTCGGCGACCAGGGGTCGGACCTCGCCGAGGCGCTCGAGGTGTTACAGACACGCGAGATGGTGCTCGAACATCTCGGTTCAGCCATCACGGGCGAACTCGAGTACATCTTCAAACACGTGCTCACCCGCGACGTCGCCTACGCGACGCTTCCCCGTCGCGACCGCGCGCGTGCACACGCGACCGTGGCCGAGTGGATCGAGCGGACCTTGGGCGGCCGACGCTCGGAGTTCGCGGAGTTGCTCGCCTACCACTACGAAGAGGCCTACCGGGGCGAACGTGAAGGCCGCGACGACCCGAAGCAGACCGACGATCTGCGCCGGAAGGCCTTCGAGGCGGTACGTTCCGCCGGTGAAGATGCCCGCCGCCGCAACGCGATCGGCAAGGCCATGGCCCTGAACGACCGGGCGCTCGCGCTCACGGGCGGCCCGCTGGACCGTGCCATCGCGCTGGAGCAACGCGGTTCGATCGCGCTCGCCGACTACCGGGGCACGACGGCGTGGGACGCCTATCGAGAGGCAGTGGATCTGCGCCTGGAGCACGCGCCCGAAGACCGGGCATCGATCGCGAGGGCATGCGCCCGAGCGGTGGAGATCCCCATGCGCTGGCCGGGATCGATGACGACGATCCCCCGCGAAGTCCTCACCCGGCGGTACCTGGAGCTGGGCTTCGCGAACGCGACCGAGGAGGAACCGGAGACCTATATCCGGCTGCTGATCGACCGAGCCTTCGGGCCGTTCGCCTTCGCTTTGGAGCGGCCGATCACGGACGAAGAACTCGCCCAGGGGCGAGCCGACGGCGAGCGAGCTGCCGACATGGCGCTCGCCATCGACCGGCTGGATCTCGCGTCGGCGGCGCTAGATTCCGTTACCTCAACCGGTGTGACCAGAGGCCTCTACGGTGCCGACATCTTGGTCAGCGAACGGAGGCTGGCGTTGGCGACGCGCATCGACGACCCATGGGAGCTCGGAGACATCTACGCGATGTGCGCGTGGGGATGGTCCATGCTGGGCGACTTCCGAAAGGCGGAGGGGTTCGCGCGAGAAGGGGTCGAGCGCACGGCCGACCTGCAGGCCGAAGGGCTCCTGCTGCACTGTATGAGCTGGCAGGCGTTCAGCTCCTTCTCGATGGGTGAGTGGCACACCTTGATGGATGACATCGTTCCCAAGGTGGAC
>JAYVBZ010000255.1:0-6625 GCA_043750215.1 Actinomycetota bacterium | reverse complement strand
GTTTCCCGCGCCCAGTTGGCCCGCGACTCCGGACTCTCCAAACCAACCGTCTCTCAGGCACTGATGGCGCTGACGTCGGCGGATCTGGTGAGAGAGGCTGGCCGAACATCCGGTGGGAAGGGCCCGACGGCGGTCCTCTACGAGCTGAACCCCGATGCCGGTTGGGTCTTGGGACTGGACGTGGGGGCCGCGCGCGTCCGAGGTGCGATCGCAAACCTCACGGGAGAGATCGTCGCTCGCGCGGACGTGCGCGCCAAAGCCAGCAGCGCAAGGACCCTGATCCAGCAGGTCGCCCAGACGGCGCACGGCCTGGCCGCTGAGGCGGGCGTGCCGCGCCGGCGATTGAGTTTCGCGGTGGTCGGGAGCCCCGGTGTCTTCGAACCGTCGACGGGACACGTGGCCATGGCCCACAACCTCCCGGGCTGGGGCCGCCAAGGAGTGTTCGACGAACTCCGGAAGATGCTGGGTGTTCCGATGCGCTTCGAGAACGACGTGAACCTGGCCACCCTGGGGGAGCGATGGCACGGCCTGGGCAAAGATGTCGACAACTTCGCCTACCTCCACGTGGGAACGGGGGTTGGCTTGGGTTTGGTCTTGCGGGGAGAGCTGTATCGCGGCAGCCATGGTTCGGCGGGTGAGGTCGCCTACCTGCCGCTGGCAACCACGGACCCGCACGATCGCGCGGTTCGTAGGAGTGGAGCTCTGGAGGCTGCCTTGGGAGCCGAAGGAGTGATCGGGGTCGCGAAGGCGGCGGGTATCCGGGAACCTGGCACCCCGAAGGAGATCTTCGATGCGGCTCGGGAGGGGAACACGCGGGCGATGACGGTTGTGGACACGGTCGCTCGTCGGATCGCCCTTGCCATCGCCGCCATCAGCCCGATCATCGATCCGGAGTTGGTCATCGTTGGAGGTGGGATCGGTCGCAACGGTGATCTGCTGTTGGAGCCGGTCGAGCGTGAACTCAAGGCGATCTCACCCTTCCATCCCCGTATCGAGTCGTCAGGCCTTGGGGCCGATGCCGAGCTCCAGGGCGCGGTCTCGCTGGCGCTGGAGGCAGCGCAGGATCGCCTGTTCACGCGATCGAGTGCTCGTGGGGGTGGCCCTTGAAGGCATCGGCAATGGGGTGGCAACCGCCACCCAAGCAGCTGTGATAGGAAGACCCAGTCGGCGCAGATGAGGGGGTTCGTACGATGAGACGCAGGATCGTCGGATGTATCGCGCTATTCGCCATGATCACTGTGGCGTGCACCGCCGGAGGGAGCAGCAGCGTCGCGCCGGTACCCCTGGGGAGCGGGGCGCATACGCCGGTCACCCTCAACGTGTGGAGCTTCTACACCGGACACGAATTCACGCAGTACCAAAGCGTCCTGGACGACTTCCACGCCAAGTACCCGTGGATCACCATCAACCACACGCCGTCCAAAACCGACCAGGACTATCTACGCGCGGTGAATAGCAACTCGGCGCCAGACGTCGCGATCAGCCCTGGTCCCGGCAACGTCGCGAAGTTCTGCGACAGCGGGGCGTATCAGGATCTCACCCCGTTCCTCCAGCAGGATGGGACGGACATAACGACGGTCGTGCCCGAGCCCGCTCTGCGCTACGCCAGCTATCAGGGGAACCAGTGCACCCTTCCGGTTCTAACGGACGCATATGGTCTCTACTACAACAAAGACATGTTCGCGGCAGCGAATATCACTTCCCCGCCCAAAACCCTGTCCGAACTTGAGGCGGACGCCAAGAAGCTCAGCGTCTTCAATCCCGACGGTTCGATCAAGATCGCTGGATTCATGCCGCTCAGCTCCTTCTACGAGACGTACGCCCTCTACAACGGCGTCTACAGCGGCAGCCAGTGGTACGACGCGAACGGAAAGTCCACCCTTGCAACCGATCCCTCGTGGGCGGCCCTGCTGACGTGGGAGCAGAACTTCATCACCGACGTGTACGGTCCGGACGGATATCAGAAGCTCAAGGACTTCTTCGCGAGCCTCGGAGGCCCAAACTCGGAATGGGGATCGAACACGCAAGGGTTCGAGACGGGGCAGTTGGCGATGACCATGGACGGAGAATGGCGTACGGCATTCATCACCAATGACAAGTCGAAGGTGAACTACGAGACGGCGCCCTTCCCCGTCGCGGACTCTGCGGCATCTCTTTACGGTGCCGGCACGATCGGCGGGGACGTCATCGGCATCCCGGCGAACGCCGCGCACCCTGCCGAGGCGTGGCTGCTGATCAAGTACCTGGCGCTGGACACGGGAGCCCAGGAAAAGCTCGCGGAGACGCTCGGCAACGTGCCGACGACCTTCGCTGCCCTCAAGGACCCAAAGCTCATAGCCACGCCCCATTTCCAGACGTTCCTGGACATCTTCGCGAACCCGAATTCGGCCTACAAGCCGATCACGGTCATCGGCCAGGCCGATACCGACGCTCTCGCGTCATTCCTGGACGACTGGGAAGCGGGCAAGGTGCCGGATCTTCAGAAGGGCCTCACCGATCTGGCCGCGCAGATCGACCAACAGTTCACCCTGGGTTGACCGGACGACGATGGCGGTAGCGGTCACAGCGCACACAACGACGGCGGAGCGGCAACGGCTCCGCCGTCGCCGTGGCCACCGCCGGGTGCTGGTGATCCTAGCGTTCTTGTCGCCATGGATCATCGGCTTCCTCTGGTTCTACGTGTACCCCATGTTCGCAACGCTCTACTTCTCGTTCACGAAGTACGACGGCATCAGGTTGAGCCCGCACTGGGTCGGCCTCTTCAACTACCGATCTCTGTTCATGAATGACCCCTTGTTCTGGAAGTCACTCGCCAACACCGTGTATATCGTCGCGGTGGGGACGCCGTTGCAGATCCTGTTCGCGCTCACGGTGGCGTGGGCGCTGACCAGACCCAGGCGAGGGCAAGGGATCTACCGGACGCTCTACTTCCTTCCCACGATGGTCCCGGCGGTGGCGGCCGCACTCTCGTTCCTCTATCTGCTCAGCTCCAACGGTCCGGTGAACTCTCTGCTTCGCCTGCTCCATATCTCACCCCCGCTGTGGTTCTTGGATCCGTCGTGGTCCAAGCCGGGGTTGGTGCTGTTGGGGACGTGGGGCGTCGGCGAAGCGATCATCATCTTCCTTGCCTCGCTCCTGGATGTGCCTGCCCACCTCTATGAAGCCGCGGACATCGAAGGCGCCTCGACATGGCAGAAGTTCCGGAATATCACGCTACCCATGATCAGCCCGGTCATCTTCTTCTCTGCCGTGATCGGGGTCATCTACGGATTCCAGTACTTCACCGAAGCCTACGTCGTCGGGCTTGGCGCGGGGGGCGGTCTAGGTTCTCCCAACCAGTCCACGCTGTTCTACACGATCCAGCTCTACCACCAGGGGTTCGAGGAGTTCCACCTGGGATATGCGAGAGCCATGGCGTGGGTGCTCTTCGTCATCGTCATGGCCTGCACGTTGGCGTTGATCCGCCTTTCGAATCGCTGGGTGTTCTACCAAGGCGGCTTCCGCTAGATGGATACAGCGTCCGGTGTCTCGGGCCGCGCCACCACCGCTGCCGCATTGCTGCAGGGGCGGCGCCGGGTCCCACCCTCGGATGCCAAACGCCGCCGCCGTCTGATCTCGGTTGGTAACCACGCGCTCGCCATCACGTTCGCCGCCATGTTCGTCGCGCCCTTCGCGTTCGTTGTGCTGACATCGTTGATGACCCAGCACCAGGCGTTGTCGCGTGACCTGTGGCCCCACCCGTTCCGATGGAGCAACTACCGGACCATCTTCAGGGATGCCCCCATCCTTCGGTACACATGGAACACCGTGGTGTACGCGGGGCTCGCCAGCCTGGGGGTGGTGCTGTCTTCGGTGCCGGTGGCCTACGCGCTCTCGCGGATGCGCTGGCACGGACGACAGGCAGTGTTCCTGATCGTGATCGCGACCATGATGCTCCCGGCCCAGGTCACCATCGTGCCGCTCTACATCATCTTCGCGCGGCTGGGGTGGCTCGGTTCTCTGAAGCCGCTGATCGTGCCGGCGTTCTTCGGGGACGCGTTCTCGATCTTCCTGTTGCGCCAGTTCTTCATGACGATCCCCGAAGAGCTGATCGATGCCGCTCGCGTCGACGGCGCGAACGAGTTCCAGATCATGTGGAACGTGGTGGTGAAACTCGCGAAGCCTGCCATCGCCGCCGTCGCACTCTTCGAGTTCCTCTACGCGTGGAACGACTTCTTCGGACCGCTGCTCTACGCCAACAACAACCAGAACATCTTCACGCTATCGGTGGGACTCCAGAACTTCACGTCGGCGCATCGCGCCGTGTTGTTCAATCTGCAGATGGCCGCTTCAGTCGTGTTCATGCTGCCCGTGATCGTCCTCTTCCTGTTCGCGCAGAAGGCGTTCATCCAGGGGATCACGCTCACCGGAGTGAAAGGCTGATCCCCGTGCGTGTCGCGCTGTTCGGATGCGGGTGGATCCAGGAGTTCCATGCGCGCGCGGTCCTGGCCCACGGTGACCAGTTGGTGGCCGTCGCGAATCACCGCGAAGAGAGTGCGGAGGCCTTCGCCGAGACCTATGACATACCTAGGGTGACCACCGACTGGGAGTCGCTCGCCGCCGACCCGGAGATCGACGCGGCCATCATTGCCACCCCCAACTACCTGCACGCGCCGCAGGCGATCGCCTTGCTCGAGGCGGGCAGGCACGTGTTGGTCGAGAAGCCGATGGCCGTGAGTGTGGCGGAGTGCGACGAGATGATCGCCGCCGCCGAACTCGGTGGTGCCCAGCTCATGGTCGCGCATTGCTGGCGGTTCCACCCGGATGTGCAGGCGATGCGCGCCAGGATCGCCTCGGGCGAACTCGGGACCGTGGTGAAGACCCGGGGCTACGGCGTCCATTCCAACTGGGGCCCCGCAGGCTGGTTCACGGAGAAACGCTTCGCAGGGGGTGGGGCGCTGGTGGACATGGGCGTGCATGCCATCGATACCGCCCGCTACTTGCTGGGTGATCCCCTTCCTCGAAGTATCTTCGCCACCATCGGTACGCACTTCGGCACCTACGACGTAGATGACGACGGCATCGTCCTCATCACATGGATGAATGGCACGAACTCACTGGTTGAATCGGGTTGGTGGCATCCGCACAAGGAAGGATTGGAGGCCGAGACCGAGGTCTACGGCACGCGGGGTTATGCCCGCATCTTCCCCAGGGAGGAACCCAGTCAGGACTACGAGCACTGCACGCAACCCATGTACACGGCGCAGATGGCCGAGTTCTTGGAGGCTATCCATCAGGGACGCCAACCGCGCCCGGCCGGCGCGGATGGGCGAGTGATCATCGACATCGTCGAGAGGGCGTACGCGTCCTCGATCGCCTCGCAGGCGTAAGCCCGGTTCGCCCGGCTCAGATCACCGGGGTCTCGCCGAAGGCGCTCTCCGTCGGGACCAGCACTAGCGGCCGATCGAATACCCGGGCGAACCGATCGGCGATACCACGGGGCCGCCATCCCGGCGGCACCGGGGTGATCACTTCGAAGCCACCCCTCAGCATGTTGCAGGTGAGCGTTGCTGGGAGTCCGAGCGGGATCCGCCGGTTGAGTTCTTCTGCCAGGGCAAGCACGGTCGCCGCCCGCAAGACTGCAGGCCGGTCCTGCACGGCGACCAACCGACCGAACGGGCCGAGCCGCGACGCATCATCGGCCTGGCGCAAGATGACGGTCAGCGCTCCAAGGTCCGCATGGCTGAAGCCACCCAGGTCGGCAGCGGTCACGATCATGGCGGCGTGTTCGAAGCGTTCGTAGTAGTCGATCGCACGTCCTACGTCCAGCAGCGTGGCGGCGTGCTCCAGCATCTCGCGAACAGCCGCCGGCGAGTCTGGGTCCAGCCCGTCCAGCAGCGCCGTAGCCAGGCCCGCGCGTCGCTCGGCCATCGCCGGATCCCACGTCGCGAAGCGGGCGGCCAGCGCTGCCACCGAGATCGTTCGCACCAGATGAGGCGAGGGCACGCCGGCTCCGATCTCCGCAAGGGCTAACCCTTCACGAAGTCCTCGGCCCGACACCAGGACCTTCGATGCGCCGATGTGATGGGCGATCTGTTGGATGACGACAGCGCCACCGACGATGGTGTCTGCGCGATCGGGGTTTAGGCCGGCCATCTGTCGGCGTCGTTGCTGAGTTCGCCCCGACAGATCATCGACGAGATCGTCCAGGCGCGCGCCGTCGAGTTCGTAGCCGTGAAGCACCGGGAGCGGGTAGTCGGTTCGGCGAAGGTCGATCTTCGCCAGGTTACGGACGGTGCCGCCGATCCCTACGAGCGACTCGCGCGTGCCCAGTTCGGTTATGCCCGCGTCGTCCAGCGCATCGGTCACTGCGCTGCGGAGGGACTTCAGCTCCTCATCTGTCGGTGGGTCATGCTCGAGGAACCGGTCAGAGACGCGGAGAGAACCGAGTGGAAGCGACCAGGATGTTCGCAGTTCGCGGTCGAGGAAGCGACCGAGTTCGACGCTGCCCCCTCCGACGTCCATGGTGAAGCCCGACACAACAGGGAGGTCGTGTACCGCGCCGGCGAAACCCAGCCGGGCCTCGAGGGTCCCGTCGATGATCTGCAGTGGCACACCGATGCGCGCGGCCCGTTGGATCAGTTCC
>JAYVBZ010000254.1:0-8877 GCA_043750215.1 Actinomycetota bacterium | reverse complement strand
CCCGTACCCTTGCCATCGACGTGACAGCATCCACCGCCTCCGCATCCTGAACTCGCGCCCATGGCGAACCAAGCCAACGAGCACGTAGATGCCGAGCAGGATCAGGGTGAACCCCACGATCCGTTCCATCACACGATCTATCCCCGGGGGGTAAGCGCTGACCGACCAGGATCGCCAAACTGCCGATCCCTAATACGGCGTATACGAGAACCCCAATCCCGACGTCTTCGCCGCGGTGTCGACAGAGATCAAGCGCCACCCACCTCAAGCAAGAAACCACAAGTCGCAACATGTGGCAATTGCGGGCCGATGCATATGGAAGGGGAACGTCCCGCCGATACCGGGACACAGGGCCCCCTCGATCGAACTTGGTATCTCCTAGAGTTGGTCCTGGAGGTGCGGTGCCGTGATGCAGGGATCATGGAATGGCGGTTGGTGGGGCTTCGGGATGATGCTCGCTTCTCTCCTGTTCCTCGCGCTCATCGTCGGGGGGATCGTGTTCGTCGTCCGATCCTCCTCGGAGGGCGGCGGGACCGCACGCCGACCAGAGCGCAACAGCCCGCTCGACATCTTGGACGAGCGGTTCGCGCGCGGCGAGATCGACCAGCAGGAGTATGAGGAGCGTCGGCGCATCCTCTCCGACAGAAGATGACGGCGTGAGGCGGCGGACGATCGGCATCACCCTTATCGCCGTCGGCCTCGCCGGTCTGATCGGTACGTGGGGTTCCTTCACCGGGGCACGCGGCGACCTTACCTGCACGGCCCCGGCGCTCCCAGGAGAGACGGTCGACGTGAGCCTCTCCGATATGGGAGGGATGATGGGGAGTGGCCACATGTTGAGCGTCGTGGCCGGCCCATCTGCGGTCGCCCCGGGCGAGGTGTCGTTCATCGTGCGGAACACAGGCGTGATGGTCCACGAGTTCCTCGTCTTGCCGCTGCCTCCGGGGGGAGCAGGCTCCCGGACCGTCGGTCCCGACGGCCGGGTGAGCGAAGCGGGAAGCCTCGGGGAGGCCTCTGCAAGCTGCGCCGAGGGTACGGGTGCTGGGATCACCCCGGGGTCGGTGAGCTGGATCACGCTGCGTATGGCGTCCGGACGTTACGAACTGATCTGCAACGAGCCGGGCCACTACGCCGCGGGGATGTTCACCGAACTCGACGTTCGATAGCAACCCTCATGCTCGCTGTCCAGGATCACCCGCTGAGCCAAGCGGTGTCAGGCGCCCCTCCACTCACGATCACCATCTCAGGCGGTACCATGCCACTCCTGCGACGATGCGTAGTAATCCGCAGCGGGATCGTTCGACTAGCGATGGATGTGTGGGATGTGGGAGGAAGGCACGGCACAACCGGCTGTCCGACTCGATCACGTCTCTCGCGTCTTCGGACCCACCGCAGCCGTGGTACAGGCCGACCTCGAGGTCGAGACCGGCTCGGTAGTCGTCCTTCGCGGGGGGAATGGTGCCGGGAAGAGCACCCTCCTTCGAGTCATCGCCACCGAGCTATCCCCTACCTACGGGTCCGGGAGCATCCTCGGACTTGACCTGGAAGATCAGCGCTCGGCGATACGGCGGAGGCTGGCGCTGGTCGGGCATGCGACCCACCTTTACGGTGATCTCACGGTCGAAGAGAACCTGCACTTTTGGACCCGGCTGGCCGGAGGGTCTGACATCGGACTCGCGTCGGCGCTCGAGCGCGTGGAACTGGTGGCGCGCGCCGACGAACAAGCCCGCAACCTTTCGCAGGGGATGCGTCAGCGGCTCGCCCTTGCTTGCGCGATCGCCCGCGCGCCCGAACTACTCCTACTGGACGAGCCGTATTCGGGCCTGGACCAGCAGGGAAAGGACATGGTGGACGAGTTGATCACCGAGACGCGACACGCAGCCCGGACCGTCATCCTTGCGTCTCATGATCTTTCACGCCCCACATCAGTGGATCGCGAGATCCGCATGTCCCGCGGCCGGATCGTGACCGATGACCGAGTGTCGGGACGGGTGAACGTGGGATGAGCTTCTTCGGAACGGTTGCGCTCGTCGCGTCGAAGGATCTGCGGGCTGAGGTGCGGGGACGGCATGCATTCAATCTGTTGTTGCCCTTCGCGGGTGCCACGTTGATCGTTTTCGGCTTGGCGCTCGGACCGGGAAAGGACGTGCTCCAGCCTGCGGCGCCTGCACTCCTCTGGGTGACCATCCTCTTCTCGACACTGCTCGGGGTCAGGCGGTCGTTCGAGATGGAGGACGAAGATGGGGCCCTCGACGGACTCCTCATGTCGGCCGCAGACATGGGAGCTATCTATACCGGGAAAGTCGTGGCGCTGGTCATCTCATTGCTGGCGCTCGAAGCCGTCGCAGGGCTGCTCGCCGTGATCTTGTTCGATCTAACGGTTGCGGGCCATCCGCTGGTACTTGTGGGCAGCATGATCCTCGGGACCCTTGGTCTGGTCTCCGTGGCCTGTTTGTTCGCCGCCCTCGTTGTTCGTTCACGAGCCCGAGAGGCACTCCTGCCCGTTCTCGTCTTTCCCCTCGTCGTCCCCGTGACCTTGGGTGCCATCAAGACATCCTCCCTGGGCTTCATCGGTGTAGCCGGGCAAGCCCGTTCGTGGTCGCTGCTCCTGATCGCGTTCGATGCAGTGTTCCTCAGCGCTGGGACCCTCCTGTTCGCCTCGATGATGGAGGACTGACGTGGCACCCATCGGAAGACTGATGGGCCGCGGGTCGAACAGGAACGCACAGCGCGTCCTGGGGATCGTTTCGATCGTCCTCGTATCTGCCAGCGTCATCGTTTCTCTGACTCTTGTTCCGCCCGACGCCGTGCAAGGCCAGGTCCAACGACTGATGTACGTCCACGTTCCCGCGGCTTGGCTGGCCTATCTCTCGTTCCTCGTCGTCTTCATCGGAAGCGTCGCGTTCCTCATCACGAAACAGACCCGATGGGACCGCCTCGCCGCCGCATCGGCCGAGGTCGGCGTTCTCTTCACGGCGCTCACCATCATCTTGGGTTCGTTGTGGGGGAAGCCGGTCTGGGGAACGTGGTGGACATGGGACCCACGCCTCACCACCACGGCCATCCTGCTCCTGATCTATCTCGGCTACCTAGCGGTCAGACGACTCCCCGCCTCACCCAAGCGGCGTGCGAGATGGGCGGCGGTGATCGGGATCGTCGGATTCCTCGATGTGCCGATCGTCCATCTGTCGGTGGTCTGGTGGCGCTCGCTCCACCAGCCCCCCACGATCCTGCGCCCAGGCGCCCCGACGATCGCGGGGTCGATGTTGGCCGCGCTGCTGCTCGGAGTTGTTGCGTTCAGTGTTCTCTACACCTACCTCATGGTCCTGCGGCTCCGGGTCGCCCGTATCGAAGAGCGCCAGGAGATGGAACCCCTCACGGATGCGATCCGGAACACCCTCGAAGAGGAGCGCGCCCGTGCCGGCAAGTGACTGGTGGTTCGTGGGGGTGGGCTATGGCGTCGCCGTCCTGGTACCTGCGCTGTATGCCAGATCCCTCCATCGAAGGCTCCGTCGCGCCCGGATGAAGGCAGCCCTGAGGAAGGAACGGCTGCGGTGAGATGGATCCGCATCGCTTTGCCGCTAGTCGTCATCGTCGCAGGGCTCGGCTGGATCCTCGCCCGAGGCCTGAACGGCAGCCTCGTCTATTTCCTGACTCCCACCGACCTTCTACGCGGAGGAGCCAGCACCCCTGGTCAGCAGGTGCGGGTCGGCGGTCAGGTCGTCCCCGGCTCCGCGACCAACCTTCCGAACGGCGTCCGTTTCACGCTGACCGATGGAACGACCACCGTCCCTGTGGTGGACACCGGCGAGATCCCACCGCTGTTCCGGCAGGGGATCGGGGTCATCGTAGAAGGCCAGTACGGCACAGACGGCGTGGTGCACGCGACCACACTCTTCGTCAAGCACTCGGCTGACTACCGACCTCCCGCACCGGGAGCCACCCCGACCGTTGCCGATCTGGGGCCTGGCTGATGCCGGCGATCCTCGGACGCTTCGCATTGGTGCTGGCGCTGGGAGTCGCCTTGTACGGGGCGGTTTCTTCGGTTCTCGCGGCCCGTAAGGAGGACGTGGTGATGGCCGAGAGCGCCCGACTCGCTGCGTACTCACTACTGATCCTCGTCGCCGCGGCGAACACCGCGATGCTCGTCGCTATCCTTCGAAACGACTTCACGATCCGCTACGTCGCCGAGAACTCCAGCCGCGAAACGCCGACGTTCTTCAAGATCCTGTCCTTGTGGTCCGCGGATGAAGGCTCACTCCTGCTCTGGAACCTGGTGCTCGCCGGCTATATCAGCGCTGTCGCGCTCCGCTTCCGGAAACGGAGACTGGAGATCCTCCCCTGGGTTTTCGCGGTCATGTTCTGTATCGCCGCGTTCTACCTGATCCTCGTGCTGGGACCGACCTCCCCGTTCGCCAGCGTCGCAACGCTGCCCGCCGACGGCCGCGGGCCTTTGCCTCTGCTTCAGAACAACCCTTTGATGGCGGTCCACCCGCCATTCCTCTATCTCGGGTTCATCGGCTTCACCGTGCCGTTCGCCTTCGCGATGGCAGCGCTGTTGAGCGGGCGCCTCTCCGACGAATGGATCCGGATCACGCGCCGCTGGACGATCCTCGCCTGGCTGTTTCTCACAACCGGGCTCGTGCTTGGGGCTCTCTGGTCCTACCGAGTCCTGGGTTGGGGCGGCTTCTGGGCATGGGACCCGGTCGAGAATGTCGCGCTCCTCCCGTGGCTCCTTTCTACGGCGTTCCTGCACTCGGTGATCATCCAGGAGCGCCGCGGGATGCTGAAGGTTTGGAACCTTTCCCTCATCGTTGGCACATTTGCTCTGACGACCCTCGCGACGTTCCTCACGCGGGGAAGCATCCTCTCATCTGTCCACTCGTTCGCGGCGTCACTCGTCGGCCCGCTCTACCTCGGGTTCCTCACCGTCGTGCTGCTCGTGGGCTTCGGTCTGATCGCGTGGCGGGCGGATCTGCTTCGGAAAGAAGGCAGGATCGACTCGGCGCTTTCGCGAGAGAGCGCCTTCCTCGGGAACAACATCGTCCTTCTAGCCATGACATTCGTCGTGCTGCTTGGAACGATCTACCCGCTGTTGATCGAATCGATCACGGGACGTCAGGTTTCGGTCGGAGGCCCGTACTTCAGGGGGTCGACGCTCCCCATCGCGCTGATCCTCCTGCTGCTCGCGGGCGCAGCGCCGCTCCTGCCGTGGCGGGTGGGATCGTGGGCCGGCTTACGCTACCGGCTCACATGGCCCGTCTCGGCGGCAGCTGTAGCGACGCTCATCCTTGCTGCCGTTGGCGTGCGCAACATCGCAGCCATCGCGGCCTTATCGTTCGCAGCCTTCGTGCTAACGGCCAATCTGGCCGAATTCATCCGCGGAGTCTCCGCCTATCGCCGCTCCTTAGGCGGTAGTCGGCGCTCGGCGGTGGTCGGAGCTGTCGCGCGCGACCGACGCATGTACGGAGGTCTCATCGTTCATGTCGGAGTAGCGCTCGTGGCGGTCGCCTTGACTATTTCCTGGTCCTTCAGCAGCGTATGGGACGTGAGACTCGCCAAAGGCGAGCAAACAGCGGCCGGACCGTACTCGGTTCGGTTCGAGGATCTGCGCAAGATCGAACAGCCGCAACGAAACGTGTTCATCGCCGACATCTCGGTGTCGCGTGCGGAAGCCCCACCGGTGCAGATGCATCCGTCGATGAACGTCTATCCCAGCCAGAGGCAGCCGATCGGGTCTCCATCGATCCGTGTCGGCGTCCTGCAGGACACCTATGTATCCCTGATGTCCCTGCAACCGGGAAGGGAAACGGTATACCTGCGGATCTACGCCGATCCGGGCGTCACGTGGCTCTGGATCGGTGCGGTAGTGATGCTCGGCGGGGGCGCCATCGCCGGGTGGCCACGGCGACGGCTGGGGCGCCGGACTCTCCTTGAGAACCCACCCTTGGTGCGCGAGGAAGTGTCCGCGAGTTGACGCCGCCCTTCACGCCCACCGAAGAAGGCCCCGCCATCGCACGGGGCGGCCGGGACGCCGGCCCCCGCAAGGGGTCTGCACGGGCCTTCAGGCTCGCTTCCGTCGCCCTGGCGGGACTCTTGGTCGCCCTCCTGTTGGGATGGGGTCTACGGCGAGACCCGCAACTGATCCGGACGGTTCTTGCCGGTAAGCCGGCTCCCAACTTCGATCTCCCGACCTTGGACGGAAACGACACCATCAGGTTGAGCGACCTTCGGGGTCAGGTGGTCGTAGTGAACTTCTGGGCTTCCTGGTGCACCGCCTGTCGGCAGGAGCATCCGAACTTCATGGCTGCCTGGCAGCGATATCGAGACCAGGGAGTGACCTTCGTAGGGATCTCCTTCGAAGACAAGACGAGTGACGCGCTGGTCTACCAGCAGCAGCTCGGGGGCGATTGGCCATTGGTCACAGACGCCGGAGGGCAGGTCGCCCAAGCCTACGGCGTGTACGGGGTACCGGAGACGTTCTTCATCGGACCGACCGGCGTCGTTTCGTTCAAACAGGTTGGGTACACGTCGTTTGACGTCCTGACCACCCACACAAACCGGCTACTTCCAGCAGGCACGCCGTGATCCGGGGGATCCGGACCGCCGCCCTTGTCCTACTCGCTGTTGCCGCCCTCGTCGCCATCGCCCTCGTGGTCCGAAGCGGTCCCGTACCCCAGACCTCGCTCCAAGCCCGCACGCTGGCCGTCGCCGCCACCCTACGCTGTCCTGTGTGCCAGGACCTCTCCGTCGCAGACTCGCCCTCCCCGTTGGCCGGCCAGATGCGGGTCACGATCGAAGGTGACCTTCGCGCTGGGATGTCTCCCGACCAGATCAGGGCGAGATTCGTGAAGTCCTACGGAGACTGGATCCTCCTCTCCCCGCCTGGCGAGCCTGGGCGGTATCTGAGGCTCGCGCCACTGTTCGCCCTCTTCGTGGGGGTGGCGCTCGCCACCCTGACGATCCGGCGCTGGAGGAGTAAACCGCATACAGAGGGCAGCGATCGGGTAGCCCTGAGTGAGGAGGATCGTCGTAGGCTCGCAGTTGCGCTGGCCGCTGTACCCCGGGACGAGGACGGATGATCGTTCCCACAGTGGCCGCCGCGCTCTTGTTCATCGTCGCGATAGCGGGGGCGCTCAAGCCGTACCTGCGTCCGCGAACGATCGTCATGGAGCGCCTTTCCGATCCACTGGATGATGAACGGCGGATGGTCTTGCGGACCCTGCGCGAACTCGAGCTCGAACGGGAGACCGGCGCTCTGTCTGACAGCGATTACCACACGCTTCGTTCAGAGGCGGAGGTTCGCGCGGTCGGCGTGTTGCACCGGATCGCCGAGCGAGATGGTTCAGACATCCGGGAGCATGTGAAGGAGATCCGTTCGCCTGCTCCCGGGCTTGGGGCGCAGCAGGCGGCTTCTGGCTCTCGCAAAGCCTTCGTGCTCCTCTCGATCGCGGTCGTGCTCGCGTGGGCCGTACCTACGCTCGGCTCGGCGCTGGGAGCCCGGACCCCCGGACAACCGATCACCGGGGACTTGGCCCTGAGTTCTCCGAGTCCTGCTGATGCATTGACCGCCGAGGAGCAACAAGTGGCGGCGCACCCCGACGACATCGCAGCAAGACTCGCCTTGGCCCGGGCGTACTCGGGCGCCGCGAACATCACGGGGGCAGTTCAGCAGTATGTGGCCGTGCTCGATCTCGACCCCACCAACCCGGAAGCCAATGCACAGTTCGGACTGGTCTTGTCGATCCTCGGTCGATCCAAGAGTGGCCTGGCCCACGTGGATCGCGCACTGGCCACGGATCCCACCTACCCCGAAGCTCTCTATATCAAGGGGTATATCCTCCTGCGCGGGCTCGGACGCGCCCGCGCCGCGATCGCTCCGCTGGAGGCATACCAGAAGGTTGCCCCGTTCGGCTCCGAGCGGAAACTGGTCAAGCAGCTCCTCATCGCAGCACGCGCGTCGGGTGCCCGCTGAGATGGGAGCCTACGCCCTCGCCTTAGTCGCAGGCATCATCTCCTTCGCATCACCCTGTTGTCTGCCCCTGATGCCCGGTTACGTCTCGTACGTCTCCGGCGTAGCCGGCGAGGGTAGTTCGAACGTCGCAGTGCGAAGCCGTGTCGTGGTGTCGGCGATGCTGTTCGTTGCCGGATTCGCGATGGTCTTCACCCTCCTGGGAGCAAGCGCATCGGTCCTCGGGTCCACGTTGTTGGCGCACCGGCAGGTTCTCGTTAGAGTGGCTGGGCTCTTCGTGATCGCCATGGGCGCAGCGACGATGGGGATCTTACGGATCCCGATCCTGAGCAGGGAGGTCCGACTCGACCTGCACCGGATCCGACGGGGTCCGGCCGGAGCGATACCGCTCGGTGTGGCGTTCGCGATCGGCTGGACGCCTTGTATCGGACCTGTCCTTGCCGGGATCCTGACGGCCGCAGCAGCGACGCAAACGGTATGGCATGGCGCGGCGCTGCTGTTCGCCTACTCGTTGGGGCTAGGTATCCCGTTCGTGCTTCTGGCTGTGGGTTTCACTCGAGCGGCGCGAGCGTCGGGCTGGCTACGGCGTCACTCCAAGGCGGTCGAACGTACTGGCGGTGCGGTATTGATCCTGATGGGGGTGTTGATGATCACGGGGCAATGGCTCGTCCTCTTTTCGCCGCTAGTTCGCTGGTTCTCTCAGCATCGATGGCCCCCCGTGTGACGGAGCCAGCGCCCAGTCCGATCGTCGGTTGCGGAAAGGGACAGCAGCTCATTTTGAGTGCATCGCCACTTTCCCGAAGACTTACCTTGCCAAAGCGGCGAATAGAACAGCAAGCAGGAGGGCACTTCCAGCGAATACCAACATCACTCTCCGACCGTAGGGAGTGTGCCCGGGATTCGCG
>JAYVBZ010000253.1:0-5854 GCA_043750215.1 Actinomycetota bacterium | reverse complement strand
CACGTAGACGATAAGCGCGACGTTGTAGAGCCAGTCCCCGATGCTGGAGACGACCAGCCCGCCTAGCAGATAGCGGAAGTCACGGTGAGCCAGCGCCGTACGCAACCCCGACCGCGCTGGCTGCTCAGACTCCCGCTCCACCGGTCTCCCCTCAGTATCGGTACACGACTATGGAGAGCAGGACCGGAACGGTCAAGGCACCGAGACAGATGGAGCCTTGCCGCCATCGGATCATTGGATCCTGCGGCGCCGGTCCCCCGGCCCATAGACAAGGAGCACGCGCGCGCGCAGCGCCTCGCGGGTCACCGGCCCGAAATGCCGGCTATCCGTCGACGCGTCGGCGCGATCGCCCTCTACCCAATACTCATCGGGAGCCATCGTTCGTTCGCCGACCATCTCTCCGGGGACGGCGATGATGCGCTTCACCAGTTCGTAGCCGGGGCGGCCGGGATGCTCAACCACCACCACCTGGCCTGGTTCGAACCGGTGGGCGGGGACGGCCAGCGCCCAGTCGCCGGGGAGCAGGGTGGGCATCATGCTCGGCCCTTCGATCTCCACGCGTTGGGGGCGCCAGCGAAGGCAGGCCCACGCCACGCCAACGGCTACCAACACGGCGGCGGCGCGCCCCGCGAACGATTCCCGACCACGGTGGTAGGTTTCGTCGGGCAGACCCCGTGACCCTTCAGAAGGAGGCGGTTCCATGTTCGAAGCATCCCTCAAACCACGCCGCAGCGTGCACGCGCACTGCGACCTGCCGTGTGGCGTGTACGACCCCGCGCAGGCTCGCATCGAAGCCGAGTCGGTGAAGGCCTGTCAGGAGAAGTTCCAGGGTTCGGACGACCCGGAGTTCAAGGCTCGCGCCGTGTCCATCAAGGAGGAGCGCTCCACGATGGTCAAGGAGCACCTGTGGGTGCTGTGGACGGACTACTTCAAGCCCGAGCACCTGGAGAAGCACCCAGACCTGCACCAGAAGTTCTGGAACGCGACCAAGCTGGCCGGCGCCGCCAAGAAGTCGAACGACCCCGCGCAGGGCCAGCAGCTCCTGGATTCGATCGATGAGATCGCGAAGATCTTCTGGGAGACGAAGGCCTAAGCACCACGCACGTCAGTCGGATCGCGAGGGGCGGGGTCTTTCGACCCCGCCCTTTCGCGTGCGGCGACGAGCGTGGCCGTCGGTCCCCGCCCGTTCGCGCGTCCTGCAGCCCCCTCCATACGTCCGACCAGATGGACCCGGCGGCGGCGGGACGGGTCTGGCGTCGCCCCACCACCGCCGTGGTCTCAACAGGTGCTATCGGCGTGCGTCGCCTTGCCAGCGCAGGGACCGAAAGTCGATAGTTGTGGGACGAACGGCTGATAGGCTCGCCGACCGATGAAGGATGTGGGATTGGTCGGGGTGCCGTTCAGCGGGAAGTCGACGCTGTTCACGGCGCTGACCAGGGCCGGAGCGGCCGGCGGCCAGGCGAACGTGGCGGTGGTCCAGGTTCCCGACCCTAGGTTGGCGATCCTCACGGACATGGAGCGCTCGAAGAAGACCGTTGCCGCGCAGGTGCGGTTCGTGGATGTGCCCGGCGGGCTCACCAGCACGCAAGGGGTAGCGAAGCTCCGCGAGGTCGACGCGCTCGCACTGGTGATCCGATGTTTCGGGACCGATGCGACGCCGGCCGCCGAGCTTGCCGACGTTCGCGCCGAGCTGTTGCTGGCGGATCTCTCCGTGGTGGATTCCGCACTGCAGAAGGCGACGAAGCGAGGCAAAGGCAAGACCACCGCGGAGATGGTGCCGCTGCAGAGAGCACACGACGCGCTCAGTGCCGAGACGCCCCTGCGCGATGCCAAGTTGGACCCTGCGGATGTGGTTGAGCTGCGCGGAATCGCGCCACTCACCCTCAAGCCCGAAGTCGTGGTCGCCAACCTCGAGGAAGGCACAGAGGTGCCCCCCGACCTTGGGCCGGATGCGGCCGGCGTCTACGCGTCGATCGAGGCCGAGACCGCGGAGATGGAACCCGAGGAAGCGCGCGCGTTGCTCGAAGAGTTCGGCGTGACCGAACCTGGTTTGGAAACCGTGATCGCGGCGTGCTACTCGGCGATCGACCTCATCACATTCCTGACCACGGGCGAGGATGAGACGCGCGCGTGGGAGGTGCGGCGAGGTGCGAAGGCGCCCGAAGCCTCCGGCGTCATCCACACGGACCTTGAGCGCGGCTTCATCCGCGCGGAAGTCATCGGCTACGACGAACTGGTGGCCCAGGGCTCGATGGAGACCGCGAAGTCACACGGCAAGATCCGCGTGGAGGGCAAGGACTACGCGGTCGCGGAGGGCGACATCCTCCACGTCCGTTTCGCGCTGTAGCGGTCAGCCGAGTCCGGCGTCGTTGCACGCCACTACGGTGGCGACATCGTTCGCCTCTCCCATGGAAAGCGCGGCGATCGTGGAGCCGTTACGCACCACCCGGTAGACGGGAGGGCCTATGGCACGGACGTAGCCCGCTGGTTCGATCGTGTCCGACGCAAGGAGACCGGGAATACCTGCGCGGATACTGGCCTCGGCGGAGCCGTTGGGCAGATAGCTCCCAGGCCTCACGTCAATCTGGCCGGAGAAGGGACAATCCAGATAGGTCGAGACCCAAAAACCGTTGGGGTCCACGACATCGACAGAGTCGGCGGAGTCGATCGCGGCCGGGTTCACGCCCGCGCCCACCTGATAGCACTTCACTTCGTAGGTGCCGGTACCGAGCTGCCACACCAGCCCCTGGGCCGGATCATCGCCACGGCTCAAGTAGGTCGATCCGTCCCGCCGACCGAAGAACGCGATGCCTGTATTCGGAGGCGGGTTCCCCACGAGTTGGATATGAACCCCGTCGCGTTGCGCAGGGACGGTGGGAGTGACCACCCGAGGGACCCCGCCGTCGCAGTTGACCTCGAGTACGTGGGGGATCAGAGACGGTGGCGGCGTCGAGCTCACCGGCTGATCCGGCTCCAGTTCGATCGGGAAGTAGAAATGGAGGGCGCCGTTGGGCCAGTGAGCCGTGACCTCGATGACGTAGCGGCCTGGATCGAATGAGAGATCCACGCCACCCCCGAGGTCACCTAGGTCATGCAATGTGGTCCAGGGATAGTCGCCGGGAGAGCTCTGGAGGTTTCCCTCGGCCGCGGTGAGATCCCCGCTGACCACAAGGCGAGTGCCGACCGGCACCTGCACGAAGTCCGAGTCAGAGAAGGAGGGTGTGACGGTATCCGCGATCATCGATGATCCCGGGCAGGTCCACGTGTACGACGTCGGGGCGGCCTTCGTCGACTGGTCGCCGTAGCTGATGGTCGCCTCGGGGCTACCGGGACAATCGGGCGTGCCGCTGGTCGTGTTGAAGTCGAGGTGCACCGTCGGACCAACGGGCGCAGGCGTCTGAGCCGGCGGCGCCTGGCCGACGACCTGAACTTCAACCTCGTTGCCGGTGTAGAGGCTGCCCCCGCCCCAATTCATCTGATAGCACATCACTTCGTACGTCCCCGCCGGGAGGTCCACCCAGATGGGATACGCGTCGGCGCCGCCGGGGTTGTCGAAGACCGGGTTGGTCGGCAAGGCCGCGCTGTCGGTAGGTCTGAAGAACGCGACGTGTTCGCCCTTGATCCAGGAACCGACCATCTGGGCGAGGACGCCATCAGCTTGCCGAGCCACGACGGTGTCAGCGATCGACGTGGTGCCGCCTTCGCATCTGACCTTCAAGACGTCGGCGACGCCAGCGCCCGTGGCGGGCGCTTGGATGCGGATAAGCACGGTGAAATCAGCTGTCCCCGAAGCCCAGCGGCCCGTGACGGTGAGCACATACGGCCCCGGATCCATCGGCAGGGTCCCGACGTTCCCATCCAGTTGGAGCGGAGTGGAGGCCGTCCCCGGGTGAGGCCCGATCCTCGCGGTGGACAAGACCGCGTCGCCTTGGATGAGTAACGTCGACTCAGGGAGGATCGGAACGTCGAACACGTAGAGCGGGGCCCTAAACGCGTAGTTGTCCGGGAGGGGCCAGCCATCGACGGCCTGCGTCGGGATAGGAATCGACTTCCCGCCGTAGCTAACGACAGAAGACGGGAGATGCGGGCTCGTTGTGGACGGCGAGGCGGTCGATCCCTGCAGGTCGAAGATGAGGGGTTGGCCTGAGCTATCAGCAGGGACCACATGCCCTACGGGCTTCAACGCGTTCCACGCGAACACTCCCGCCGCCGCGAAGACCGAGAACGCAACGACACCGGCCGTGATCCGTTGGCGCGGCGACCGGCCGGGCTCGGGCTGGGGCGGGTCCTCGCTCGGGCCGTTCGCGATCTGGGCGCGCACGCGGGAGACGGGCGCGTCTATACCGCCGAGCTTCTTGAGTTCGCGTTGCCAGCGTTCGGTCATCGTTCGATCATCTCCTCGGTGCCGAGCAGGTCGCGGAGTCGGGCGCGCGCACGATGGATGTGTACGCGAACGGTGGGTGCGCTCACGCCCATGCGCCGCGCGACCTCATCCACCGGGAGGTCGGCCTCGAATCGCAAGACCACGGCGGCGCGTTGGTTCGGGCTCAACCTTCGAAGCGCAGCGACGATCTCGCCGGTGTTGGTCGCGTCGAGGGAGGCTGCATCTTCAGCCACGTCGCCGTGACGCGCGCCGGCTTTGAGTTCGCGTGTGGCCAGGCGGAACGCGGTGCGGTAGATCCAAGCGAGAGGATCACGGATGGTGGCGGCGTGCACGATCGCTCTCGCGAAGGCCTCGGCGGTCGCGTCCTCGGCGATATCTCTTCGGCCGCCGCTGAACGCGTAGAGGGTGCGGTAGACGCCGGCCCCGGCCTCGCGGAAGAGTGTGTCGAAATCGTGCGGGACGGCCGCCACAGCCGGACGGGAGCGCGTGACGCGCTCCTTCTGCGCGGGGTCTTCGTTCAGATCAGCCGGGGGTCCCTCCACCGCGGCCATCATCGTCGCTGTCGGCATCGCGCGCACCTCATACAGGACAGAGCGTGCAGCGGGCCCAAACGTTTACGCACTATCCTCCAGATATGAGCGATGCCTACAGGATCGGTGAGGCCGCCAAGCTACTCGGGGTCCGCGTTGAGACCCTCCGCCGATGGGGGAGGGACGGGAAGCTCGCCGTCACCCGGACCCAAGGCGGTCAGCGCGAAGTTGCCGCGTCAGAGGTCGCCAGATTGCTCGCCCAGGGAAACCGACGGGAACCGATCGCGGCCGGTAGCGCACGGAACCGCTTCCCCGGCGTGATCACGGAGGTGAAGCGTGACGGACTGTCGGCGACCGTGGAGATCCAGGCCGGACCCCACCGGGTGTTGGCGTTCATCACCCGCGAAGCCGCGGATCAGATGGGCCTGGAGGCGGGGATGCCCGCCGTGGCCACCGTGAAGGCGACTAGCGTGATGGTGAACCTCCCGACCAATCCGGGCTAGGACTCGCAGTCTAAGCCTGGTGTATAGCTGGGTTTCCCTGTCTATCTCGCCCCGATTACCGCTATCCTATCGCTCCTATGGCGCCGAGGATCCCGTTCGCCCGCCCCCGCTTCCTCGCGATGATCTGGCTGGTGCTCGTCGCCCCTGCGTGCTCCTCACATTCCGGGACCAGCGAGCCCACCACCATGGTCACCGTGTTCGCGGCGTCCTCTCTCACGGGAGCCTTCACGAAGATCGGGGCGGACTTCGAGTCGGGACATCCCGGGGTCACCGTGACGTTCAGCTTCGGGCCCTCGGACGGATTGGCCGGACAGATCGAGTCGGAGGGCACGGCCGACGTGTTCGCGAGCGCCAGCAGCACCTGGATGGACCACGTGAGCGCGAAGGTCGGCGTGTCGCATCTCACGCCGTTCGCGACCAACCGACTGATCATCATC
>JAYVBZ010000252.1:0-1575 GCA_043750215.1 Actinomycetota bacterium | reverse complement strand
AGTCACGCCGCCGACGGTTATCGCTGTCCTCACCATCCTGGGATTCTCGCTCTACGACACCGTGGTCATCTACGACAAGATCCAAGAGAACACGGAGTCCAGCGCTCAGCTCGCTCGACTGGGGTACGTGGGTGTGGTCGATCGCTCCCTGAACCAAGTGCTGATGCGTTCGGTCAACACCTCTCTGGTGGTCCTGCTGCCCATCCTGTCGCTGCTCCTGTTCGGTGGGACCACGCTGAAGGACTTCGCCTTCGCCATGTTCGTCGGCGTTGCCATCGGTGCGTACTCGTCGATCTTCATCGCCGCGCCGGTGCTCAGCATGCTGAAGGAGCGCGAACCGAAGATCCGTCAGATGGAGGAACGCCGGCTCCGTCGCTTGGGGGCGGGAGAGCCTGCTGCGCAGGAGGCCTTCGCCGTTCCGATGGCCTCGGCCACTGCTTCTGCGTCTACCGCTTCGGCGACCGCGCGGACCTCCGATCAAGCGGCCCAGCACGTCACCGCGAAGACCGGCGGGGGGGCCGGCGCGCGACCGAAGAGCAAACGGAAGCCGCCGCCGAAGAAGAGGCGGAGGTAGCAGGTGGAGCTCGAGGCCATCAGGGGCCTGATCCGCGACGTCCCCGACTTCCCTGAACCCGGCATCGTCTTCAAGGACATCACGCCGGTGCTTGCCGATCCCATCGCGTTCTCCACGATCACGGACCTCATCGTGGTGCACTTCGGGCGCGGGAATATCGACAAGGTGGTGGGCATCGAGGCCCGGGGCTTCATCTTGGCCTCGCCGGTTGCGTATCACTTCGGGGCCGGGTTCGTCCCTATCCGCAAGAAGGGGAAGCTTCCGTGGGACAGCGTGGGAGAGGAGTACGACCTTGAGTACGGGACCGCCACGCTTGAGCTCCATCGCGACGCAGTGGCGGTCGGGGAACGGGTACTCATCGTTGACGATGTCCTTGCAACCGGAGGAACGGCCGCCGCCGCTGCCTCGTTGATCGAGCAGATCGGCGGCAAGGTAGTGGGCATCAGCTGCATGATCGAACTCGACTTCCTCCACGGCCGTGACAAGCTGCCCGGCTACGACATCTTCAGCCTGCTCCACTACTGAGCCCGGGGTTCGTTCCCGTTCTGGCCCGCATCCCTCGTTCCTGGCTGCACCTCCGTACACTTGCGTGGAAGGAGGCACGGTGGACGATCAGGAGCAGGTGACGGTCCAGACCCCGCCCGAGCCGGCGCCCCAACGCCGCGGCTCCCGCCTCCCGCGCCCGCGCCTGCGTCGCGCGGACACTCCCACCCGGATCGCCCCACTCCTGCGCGATGTGCGCGCCTACAACCAGAAGGCGGACCTGAAGGAGATCGAGCGGGCGTTCCGATTCGCTGAACTCGCCCACGAGGGGCAGTTCCGAAAGTCGGGCGAGGACTTCATCGAGCACCCGCTGGCCGTCACTCGGATAGCGGCCCAACTCCACTTGGACACCACGAGCCTTGAAGCGGCGCTCCTGCACGACACCGTCGAGGACACCTCGGTGACCTTGGAGCAACTGGAGGAGGAGTTCGGCCCAGAGGTCGCGGGGATCGTCGACG
>JAYVBZ010000251.1:0-2121 GCA_043750215.1 Actinomycetota bacterium | reverse complement strand
GCGATCCCATCGCGCACCAGGCCGCGACCAACTCGCTGTACTACACGTTCCTGTTCGTGCCGATCTCGATCACCTTGGCGCTCTTCGTGGCGATCGCTCTCAATCAGAAGGTCCGATGGATCAAGTTCTATCGCTTGGCGGTGTTCATCCCGGTCGCGGTGTCGACCATCGCGACGGGCGTCATGTTCCTGTGGCTCTTCGACAAGGAATTCGGCTTGGCAAACTTCGCACTGGGGAAGATAGGGCTCGGACCGTTCGGTTGGTTCGACTCGCCCCAAGGGGCGATGCCGTCCTTGGTGATCATGACGGTATGGGGGTGGTTGGGGTTCGACACGATCGTCTACCTGGCTGCGCTGCAAGGGGTTCCCGCCGAACTCGTCGAAGCCGCGGTCGTTGACGGCGCCGGCCGCTGGCGGACGTTCCGCAACGTCACCGTCCCGCTGCTCGGACCGGCGACGCTGCTGCTGGTGGTCTGGTCGACGATCAGCGCCGTGCAACTCTTCGATGAGGTGTATTTCGTCACGAAAGGCGGTCCGGCGGGACACACGAACGTACCCGTGCTCTACATCTTCAGACTCGCGTTCACCTCGCGGTACGGGTTCAGCGCCGCCGGTTACGCGGCTGCGCTGGCCTACATCCTGTTCCTGGTGATCCTGATCCTCACGTTGATCCAGTTCTGGCTGGGTAACAAGGCGGTGCACTACTCGGCATGAGCGTCGACGTGACCGCGTCTTCGGTGGATCTCCGGACGAGCCCCGGGGAGACCGGCATGGTGCAGCCCCCACGTCACCGGTGGCTCCCGTTCAGCGCGTGGCACCTCTTCCTATTCCCGTTGGCGCTCGTGATGTTGACCCCGCTGTTGTGGGTGGTGGCGACCTCGCTCGAGACGATCGCCCAGACGCGCCACTTCCCCCCGATCCTGTGGCCGGGTCATTTCCAGTGGAGGAACTACTCCGACGCGCTGCAAGCGGCACCGTTCGGCCGGTGGTTCTTCAACACGACCGTAGTGACGGTGGTAGTGGTGCTTACCAACCTGGTCCTGTGTTCGCTCGCGGCGTACGGGTTTGCCCGGATCGACTTCTGGGGTAAGAAGGTCGCCTACTTCTTCCTGTTGGCGACGCTCATGGTGCCGATCCAGGTCACGATCATCCCGACGTTCCTCATCGTGAAGCGACTGGGGATGATCGATTCCCTCAACGCATTGATCGTGCCGAACCTGGCGAACGTCTTCGGGATCTTCATGCTCACCCAGTTCTTCCGGACCCTCCCGCTCGATCTGGAGGAAGCTGCGCGGATCGATGGCGCCAGCAGGTTGAAGACCCTGTTCGTCATCGTCCTCCCCCTCTCGGGACCGGCGCTGGCCACGCTCGCGGTGATCCAGTTCATGTGGATATGGAACGACTTCCTCTGGCCATTGGTCACGATCTTCTCCGAGAAGAACTACACGCTGCAGCTGGGCCTGGCGAGCTTCCAGGCAGGCCACGTGCAGACGACCAACCTGCTCATGGCAGGGAACATGATGAGCATGATGCCGGTGCTCGCGCTGTTCATCTTCGCGCAGCGGTGGTTCGTACGAGGGATCGCGACGCAAGGACTGAAGGGATGAACACGTGGCGGAAGTGAGCTTCGAGGGAGTAGGCAAGGTCTTCCCGGGCGGCACGGTAGCCGTGGAGGACTTCTCCCTCCACATCGCCGAAGGTGAGTTCCTCATCCTCGTCGGCCCGTCCGGGTGCGGAAAGTCGACGGCCCTGCGCATGGTGGCAGGGTTGGAGCAGATCAGCGCGGGCGTGGTCAAGATCGACGGCAAGATCGTGAACGACGTAGCCCCGAAGGACCGTGACATCGCGATGGTCTTCCAGAACTACGCGCTCTACCCACACATGACGGTTGCGAAGAACCTGGCGTTCGGACTGCGACAGCACAAGACGCCGAAGGACCAGATCAAGAAGCGTGTGGCGGAGGTGAGCGACATGCTCGGCCTCCACGACTTACTGCAGCGCAGACCGGGTCAGCTGAGCGGCGGGCAGCGTCAGCGCGTCGCGATGGGCCGTGCACTCGTGCGCGAACCCAAGGCCTTCCTCCTGGACGAACCGCTGTCCAATCTGGACGCGAAGCTCCGCG
>JAYVBZ010000250.1:0-2349 GCA_043750215.1 Actinomycetota bacterium | reverse complement strand
GCTGGCCGCGAGTCCATAGACGGTAGCGAAGACCACCAGCCCTGCCAGCAACGCGATGAGTCCTCGCTTCATGTGCCGTTCACCTCCTCACGCACCCGTGCCCAGATATGGCTAGTTCGTGTGGTTCACAAGGAGTAATCGGAAGATCCCGCGTATTTCTACATACCCGGGCGTCGGTACTTACGACGGCTCGATCTCGGTGGGCGGGCAGACCGGGCTAGGCGTTGAGGAGCGCTAGGAATTCGTCCAGATCGGGGGCCACGCTGTAGGTGGGCTCCAGGTAGCCCTCCAGGGCCTCGATCGTCTTGTAGCCATTCCCCGTGATGTAGGCCACGGTCTCTTCCTCGGGGTCGATGATCCCCTCTTCGGCCATGCGTTTGAGGTTCGCCACCGTGACCCCGCCGGCCGTTTCGGTGAACACACCCTCGGTCGAGGCTAGGAGTTCGATGCCTTCTCGGATCTCCATCTCGGTGCACCAACCGATGTGCCCGCCGGTCTTGCGCACAACCTCCAGTGCGAAGATCCCGTCGGCAGGGGACCCGATGGCCAGCGACCTGGCGATCGTGTCGGGTTTGACCGGCGTGACCTCGGTGGCGCCGTCCAGGAACGCTTGCGCAACCGGGCGGCACCCCTCCGGCTGGGCCCCCGAGACGCGGTAGGCCTTCTCCTCCACTGCGCCGATGGCGATGAGTTCGCTGAAGGCCCGATGGATCTTCGTGAGCAGGGCGCCGGACGCGATCGGCACCACCACGTGATCGGGCAGGCGCCAGCCGAGCTGTTCGGCCGTCTCGAACCCCAGCGACTTGGACCCTTCCGCGTAGTACGGCCGCATGTTCACATTGACGAACGCCCACGGCAGGGCCTCGGCCACCTCCGAGCAGAGACGGTTCACCTCGTCGTAGTTCCCTTTGACCGCGACCACCTTGGCGCCGTAGGCCTCGGTTGCCAGGATCTTCGCGCGCTCTAAGTCTTCGGGCACGAACACGTAGCACTCCAACTTCGCCTTGGCCGCGTGTGCCGCGGTGGCGTTCGCCAGATTACCGGTGGACGCGCAGCTGACAGCCTTGAATCCGAACTCGCGCGCCATGGTGACCGCGACCGTGACCACCCGGTCCTTGAACGAATTGGACGGGTTGACAGAATCGTCCTTGATCCACAGGTTCTTCAACCCCAGGCGTTCGCCGAGGTTCTCGGCCTTGCGAAGCGGCGTGAAGCCGGCACCCAGGTCCACTCGTTCGATCCCCGGGCCACCGGGCAGGAGCTGCTCGTATCGCCAGAGCGAGCGGGGGCCCGCAGCTGCATCCGCGCGGAACTTCTCGCCGTCAACCGACTGCAGGTCGTAGGCGGGTTCGAGAGGACCGAAGCACTCCTCGCAGATCGTGAGGGCTTCCACGGCGTACTGCTCGCCGCAGATCCGGCATTGCAGCGCCGCCGGGGTGGCCAGTCTGGAGGACGTCACCAGGTCAGCGCTCCGTGCTCGGCCGAACCGACGGTTCGCGCGTACTTCGCCAGCGCGCCCTGGGTGTACTTCGGTTCGGGGGCGGTCCATGCCGCGCGACGAGCCTCAACCGTGGCATCGTCGACCTCCAGATCGATGGTCCGGGCGGCGGCGTCGATATGGATGGAGTCTCCTTCTGCCACCAGGGCGATCGGCCCACCCACGCACGCCTCCGGCGCGATATGGCCCACGCTGATCCCCTTCGTGGCACCAGAGAACCGTCCGTCGGTGATCAGCGCGACCTCTTTGCCCAAGCCCGCGCCCGCAACGGCAGCGGTGACCGCAAGCATCTCCGGCATCCCCGGGGAACCCTTCGGACCCTCGTAGCGGATGACCATGACATCCCCGGATGCGATCTTGCCTTCGGCCAACGCATGGAATGCCGCGGTTTCGGAGTCGAAGACACGGGCAGGTCCGCGGAAGTCCAGCGTGGATGAGCCAGCGATCTTCATGACCGAACCATTGGGTGCAAGCGAACCGCGGAGGATGGCCGTGCCGCCCTCGGCGTGGATGGGGTCATTCATGGGGCGGACCACATCGCCATCCGGCGCGGGGATGTCCATAGCGGCGAGGTTCTGCGCCACGGTCTTTCCCGTCACCGTCATGCAGTCACCGCGCAGCAGCCCCGCGTCTAGCAGTTCCTTCATGATCACCGGCACACCCCCCACCCGGTCCAGATCGCTCATGACGAACCGACCCACAGGACGCACGTCCACCAGATGGGGCACTTCACGCGAGATACGGTCGAAGTCATCCAGTTCGAGTTCTACGTGGGCTTCGCGGGCCATGGCGAGCAGGTGCAGGACCGCATTGGTAGATCCTGCCAGCGCCATAGTCACGGCGATGGCATT
>JAYVBZ010000249.1:0-7199 GCA_043750215.1 Actinomycetota bacterium | reverse complement strand
TGCCACGACGAACTCGAACTGATCCAGGAACCGGAGCTTTCGGTCGTGCTGTTCCGACGCAAGGGGTGGCACGCAAGTGACTACGACGCGTGGTGGCGTCGGCTGCTCGAGGCGCAGATCGGCTTCGTCCAGCCGACGAAGTGGCAGGGCGAGACGGTGGGCCGCCTCTGCTTCATCAATCCCCGCACCACCATCGACCACGTCCGCGCCATCCTGGGCACGATGAGCTAACTAACCAGTCAGCGGGTAAGCGCGACGAGCGTCGCACCGTTCGCGAGGTTCAGAAGGACGTTCGCAAGGATGAGGATGGCGACCACACCGATCATCGCCGCGGCGGCGACCAGCGTGATCAGCTTCGAGGCGCCGAGCGGGGATTCGTCCGAACCCTTCGCGAAGATCATCTGTTTGGGGATGGCGAAGTAGTAGAAGACGCTCACGACGGAATTGACCAGCATGACGACGGCGAGCACGACTCCCAAGACACTCGCGCGTTCGATCGCCGCGCGGAAGATGAAGAGCTTGCCCCAGAACCCACCCGCGGGGGGCACGCCGGCGAGGGAGATCATGAACGTAGTCATGGCGATCGCGAGCACTGGCGCGCTTCGCACCAAGCCGGCGAAGTCGGAGATCAGCGCGGTGGGCTTTCGGCGGCTCACCGCGATCGTCACGGCGAACGCGCCGAGGTTCATCACGCCGTAGATGAGGATGTAGGTCACGCAGGCCGCGAACGCGTCATGGTTCACGGTCGGATTGGTTCCGACGAGCGCGAACGGCAGCAGCATGTAGCCGGACTGCGCGATCCCCGAGTACGCCAGCAACCGGACCGCCTGCCGTTGTTGCAGCGCCAACAGGTTCCCAACGGTCATCGTGGCGATGGCGATGAACGCGAAGAGCGGGGTCCAGAAGTGCGCCTGGTGGATGAACGCGACGAACATGAGCTGGAGCAGCCCCGCGAACCCGGCAGCGCTCGAGGCCACCGCCAGGAACGCGGCCACCGGCACCGGTGAGCCCTCGTAGGTATCGGGTGCCCAGAACTGGAACGGGAATGCGCTCACCTTGAACGCGAACCCCACCACGACGAAGAAGATCGCGGCCAGCGCTAGCGAGGTCTGCTGTGTGGGTAACACAGCGAGCTTCGCGGCGATCTTCGACAAGCCGGTCTCCCCCCCGGTCACGCCGTAGATGATGCTCATCCCGTAGAGCATCACGGCCGTGGAGAGGACACCGATCAGGAAGAACTTCAGTCCGGCCTCGTTGGACTTGGGGTCTCGCTTTCGGAACGCCGCCATGAGGAAGCCCGGGGCAGACACCAGCTCCAAGGAGATGAATAGCATGATGAGGTCGCGCGAGGCCGGCATGAGCATGCAGCCCAGGAAGCTGGTCAGCAGGAGGAAGTAATACTCGCCCTGGTAGAACCCGCCTTCCTTCATGTAGCGCATCGAGATGGCCAGCACCACGATGGCGACCACCAGGAAGAACGTCTGGAACAACACGGCGAAGTCATCCACCACGAAGGACCCACCGAACGTATTGCGGGGGGTCGACCCGAGGAGGGTCAGTTCGGCGGCCAGGGTCGCGAGCACACCGACCATGGCCAGTGGCATGGCAGCGTGCTTCCACTGGTTCGGCAGGAACAGATCGACCACCAACACGATGAGGATCGTGGCGGAGAGCACGATCTCGGGGAGGAGTGCGTGGTAGTCGATGAGCATCAGGAAAGTCCTACGGCGTGCAGCAGCCCGTTCACCGCTTGGTCAGTGGCGCCGAACACCAGCTTCGGGAACAGTCCGAGCACCACGACGAGCACCAGCAGGGGAACCCACGACACCCATTCGACCGCGAGGATGTCCGTGAGGTGGTGCTCCTTCCACCGCTCGGGCGCGACGCCCATGTTGACGCGCTGGAGCATCCACAAGAAGTACCCCGCGGTCAGGATGGTCCCCACTCCCCCGGCGATCATGAACCCGCGGAAAAGCCCGACGTTCAGCCCGGCGGCCGGCTGATAGCTGGCCAGGAGCGACATGACCTCGCCCCAGAATCCGGCCAAGCCGGGGAGCCCCAGCGAGGCGATGGCGACGAACGCGAAGACACCGCCGAGTTTCGGCATCAGCTCCAACATCCCACCGCCGATCTCGGAGATCTGGCGTGTGTGATACCGGTCATAGATCGACCCGACGTTGAAGAAGAGCATCCCGGTGATCACACCGTGGGCCACCATCCCGAAGATCGCCGCTTGGATCCCGATGGGCGTGAGCGTCGCGATGCCGAGCATCACGAACCCCATATGCCCCACCGAACTGAACGCGATCAACCGTTTCAGATCCTTCTGGGCCAGACACGCGAGAGATGCGTAGACGATCGCGATGGCAGCCAGCAAGCCGATCCAAGGAGCGAACTTGAGGGCGCCATACGGCAGCATCGGCAGCGCGATCCGGATGAACCCATACGCGCCCATCTTCAGCATGACGCCTGCCAGCAGCACGGACCCGATGGTCGGCGCCTCGGTGTGCGCATCGGGTAGCCACGTATGGAACGGCCACATCGGCACCTTGATCGCGAACCCAAGGGCGACCGCTCCGAACGCCACCAGTTGGAACGTGTGACTGAATCCGCCGGACGCACCGAACTTCGACAGCGCGACCATGTCGAACGTATGCGGCGCCGGACCACGGAAGTACATCGCCAGGAACGCCAGGAGCATGAAGACCGACCCGAACAACGTATAGAGGAAAAACTTGATGCTCGCGTACTCGCGGTTGGCCGAACCCCAGATGGCGATGAGGAAGTACATGGGGACCAGGACCAATTCCCAGAACACGAAGAACAGGATCAAATCGAACGCGATGAACGTGCCCGCCATCCCTGTCTCCAGCAGGAGCATGAGCGCGAGGAACGCCTTCGTTCGTCCGGGCGACGGGATGTACTTCCAGCTGTAGATCGCGCACAGGAAGCTGAGCAGGAAGGTGAGGACGTAGAGCGGCATCGAGATGCCGTCGATCCCCACGTGGTAGCGCGCGCCGATGGCCGAGATCCAACTGGTGTTGGCGGTGAACTGCAGCGTCGCGCCCTGGGAGTAGTTGAAGCCGATGGCGATGGCCACGGCCAGCACGAGCGCCGCGCCCGTGAAGAAGATGCCGAGTCCGCGGACCAGCCGGTCCTTGTCCTTCGGCACCACGACGATCACCAGCGCACCCAGTACGGGCAACAACGTGGTGATCGTGATGGCCGAGTTCTGCCAATTCATCGATCCACTCTCCCTCTCACGTTCTCACGAAGGCGATGGTCAGCGCGATGATGCCGACGAACAAGATCACCGCGTACCACTGCACGTTGCCGGACTGAAGGTATTTCAAGAGCCCGCCGCCCTCTTCGGCGCCGGAGCCAACCGCATTCACGAAACCGTCGATCACGTTTCGGTCGAACCAGTACACCACCACGGAGAGGCCGCGCGCCACCGCGGCCATGCCGTTCACTACCCCGTCCAGAACGTTCTGGTTGAACCAGTACACCCCGGCTGAGAACCGATCACGGACGGGATAGATGATCGCGCGCATATAGAACGCATCGATGTAGTACCGGTGCTGGAACACGCCCCAGAGCGGTCCCAGTCCGCTCTCCAGCGGATCCTTCTCGCCCTTGGTCTTGTACATCGCGTAGGCGACGCCGATACCGCCCAGCGCTGCCAGCGTTCCCAGGCCCGCGATCCATGCCACGAAACGAACAGGCTCAGGTTCGCCGAAGTAGACCCACTTGAAGAAGAGCGCGTGCAGCTGGGGCGCGCCGAGGAACCCGACTCCTATCGTGGCCACCGCCAAGAACACCAAGGGGGCCGTCATAGACCTCGGAGATTCGTGTGGCTGTCCGTGACCCTCGTAGGTGCCGAAGAAGGTGAGCCAGACCATCCGCATGGTGTAGAAGGCGGTCAGGGCCGCCGTGATGACCATGATGACGAACAGCCACTGGTGTCCGTCGTAGGCCGAGACCAGGAGCTCGTCCTTGGACCAGAAGCCCGCAAGGGGCGGCACTCCGGCCAATGCCAGAGAGCCCACTAGGAACGTCACGAAGGTGATCGGCATGAACTTCCTCAGGCCTCCCATGTCGGACATGTTGTTCGAGTGAACGGCGTGGATGATGGAACCTGCGCCCAAGAAGAGCAGGCCTTTGAAGAAGGCGTGGGTGAACAGGTGGAAGAACGCCGCGTTCCTTCCGGCCGGGCCGGCGCCCATCAGGGCCACCATGTACGCGAGTTGCGAGACCGTCGAATAGGCGAGGACCCGCTTGATGTCGTCCTGGACCAGCGCCAAGAGCGCCGCTCCCAGCATCGTGATCGCACCGATGATGGAGACGGTCTGCAGTACCCATGCGTCGGCGCCGATGAACACCGTGTACATGCGTCCCACCAGGTACACACCTGCTGCCACCATCGTTGCGGCGTGGATGAGGGCGGAGACCGGGGTCGGGCCGGCCATCGCGTCGGGGAGCCAGACGTGGAGCGGGAACTGGGCGGACTTCCCTATGGTGCCGCCGAAGAGCAGGATCGCGGCCACCGCTGCGACACCGCTCGAGATCTGGCCGGTGTGGACCATGCCGGAGATGTCCGCGATGTTCGAGGTGCTGAAACCGGTCGCCGCGATCAGGGCGAAGATCCCGAACATGAACGGCACGTCACCGATCCGTGTGGTGATGAACGCCTTGATGGATGCGTTCGAATTCTCTTTCTCTTCCCACCAGTGACCGATCAGGAGGTAGGAGCAGACGCCCATGACCTCCCAGCCGATCAGGAGCTGGAACAGGTTCGGCGCGATGACCACGTCGAGCATGGCGGCCGTGAACATGGAGAGCACGAAGTAGAACCAGGTGAATCGCTTGTCCCCGTGCATGTAGCCGATCGAATAGACGTGCACGCAGAGCGAGACGCTCGTGACCACGACCAGCATCGCCGCGGTGAGCCCGTCGATGTACTGGCCCAGTTGGAGCCTGAAAGGCCCGACGTTGAACCACTCCACTTGGCTGGCCTGAGTCCCCCCGCCCTGCACGAAGTGCCAGAGCACCAGGATGGACAGGACCCACGCCCCCGCCAGCGCCAGGATGCCGTAGACAGCGCCCCGACCCGGCGTCCGCTTGCCGAAGAAGAGGATGAGCACGGCCGAGATGACCGGAAGGAAGGCGATGATCCACGTGTACTTCAAGATCCCGCTGGCTGCGGCGACGGCGGCCGTGTCTGCGGCTACCACTTCAGCAAGCTCACTTCGTCCACGTTGATCGACTCACGGTTACGGAACAACACGATGACGATGGCAAGACCGATACCGACCTCTGCGGCCGCCACGGCGATGATGAAGAGCGCGAACACCTGGCCGCTCATCGCCCGGAGGTTGGCCGAGAAGGCGACCAGGTTCAGGTTCACGGCGTTCAACATGAGCTCGATAGCCATGAGGACCATGACGGCGTTCCGTCGGGCCAGGACCCCGTAGACACCCGCGGAGAAGAGGAAGGCCGCGAAGAAGAGCACCAAGGGCAACGGGATCATGGCTCGTCATCCTTCCTGGCCAAGACGATGGCGCCGATCAACGCCGCCAGCAGCAGGAACGAGACGGCCTCGAACGGCAACACGTAGGAATGGAAGATGGACTGCCCCACGGCTTCGGTCGAACCGCGGAAACCGGGTGCAGCGACGGCGTCCCGCAGCGGGAACGCATCCTGAACCAGGAAGGCCAGGCCGGCGAAGACGCCGAACGCCACCAAGGCGCCGACCCATCGGTGCTGATTGTCCAGCGAATCGCGCCCGATCGGCGCCTTCGTGAGCATGAGTCCGAACAGGAACAGGATGACGATGGCGCCTACGTAGATGAGGATCTGCACCCACGCCACGAACTCTGCGCCAAGCAACAGGTAGACCGCGCCGACCGACGAGAGCGTGACCACCAGGTAGAGCGCGGCGTGCACCACGTTCCGAGCGGTAACCGTGGCCACCGCGCTGACGGAGCCAACGGCTGCCATGACGGCGAATGCGTATTCCTGCCCCGTCACGAGGCCTCCTCTTCGGGAGGTTCTGCCCCAACCTCGAGCGCGGGCGGCGGCAGCACCGTGTACGTCCACTCCTCCAAGCGCTCCTTCTCGTGCAGGAGTTCGTTCAGGCCGTACTCGGCATATTCGAATTCAGGACTCCAGAAGAGCGCGTCGAACGGGCAGACCTCGACGCAGATCCCGCAGTACATGCAGAGGGAGTAGTCGATCGCGAACCGATCCAGGATCTTCGCGGACCGGGCCCGGCCTCCTGATGCCGGCGGGTGCGCCTCCTTGTGCGCGTCGATGTAGATGCACCAGTCCGGGCACTCGCGAGCGCACTTGTAACAGACCGTGCAGTTCTCTTCCTTGAGCGCGATCACGCCGCGGGTGCGGGCGGGAAGGTCAGGCTTGACGTGCGGGTACTGCACGGTGATGGCCGGCTTCAGCATGGCCTTCAGCGTGACCCCCAGGCCTTTGAGCAGGCCGAGGCCGATCCCCCCCTCCATCTGCCCCTTCTTCTCCGCCATCAGCTCCCCTACTTGCTCGCAACCTTGACGATCGCGACGACCATGATCTGCAACAACGACAACGGGATCAGGACCAGCCAAGAGAAGCGCTGCAGCTGATCCTCACGCAGGCGCGGGTACGTGGCCCGCAGCCAGATGACCAGGAACGATAGGGCGCCGATCTTCCCCGCCATCCAGATAGGAGCCGGAAGCGGGATGAACGGAAGACCTTTGTACCCACCCAGGTAGAGCACGGCCATGACGGCTGACAGCGCGACGATCCCCCCGTACTCGGCCAACAGGAAGAACGCGAACTTCAATCCCGTGTACTCGGTGTAGGCGCCGAAGATGATCTCTGAGTCCGCAACCGGCATGTCGAAGGGCGGACGCGTGAGTTCTGCCAAGGACGCGATCAGGAAGATGAAGAATCCCACCAACTGCCACGGCCGAACGATGTTCCACAGGCCTTGTTGATCCTCGGTGATGGCGATCAAGCTCGACTGGCCCGACTGCATGACCACCGCGGCGGCGGCCAGCACCAGCGGCAGCTCGTAGGCGATGAGCTGCGCAGCCGCACGCAGGGCCCCGATCAGCGAGAACTTGTTCGCGCTGGACCAGCCGGCCATGAGGACGCCGATCACCGAGACCGACCCCATCGCCATCACGAAGAAGATGCCGATATCC
>JAYVBZ010000248.1:0-2196 GCA_043750215.1 Actinomycetota bacterium | reverse complement strand
GTCGTGCCGATCTTAAGGAACTGAGCCACCTCGCACATGTTTGCGTCGCCGACGATGACGTGCAGGCGGCGGTAACGCTCTGGGTCCGCGTGGGGTTCGTCCCGTGTGTTGATGATGGGGCGCTTCAGCGTGGTCTCCAAACCCACCTCAGTTTCGAAGAAGTCGGCTCGCTGGGTGAGTTGGTAGATGGCGCGACCACGCTCGTCGTACTGCGCCTCGGCGCCGAGCTTCCCCGCGCCAGTGAAGATGTTCCGCGACACGAAGAAGGGCGTGAGATCGCGAACGATATCTCCGAACGGCGTGGCTCGATCCATCAGGTAGTTCTCGTGAGTCCCGTACGAGTTGCCCTTCCCATCGGAGTTATTCTTGTAGATGGAGAGCGCGGGTGTGGCGATCGGCATCTGCGTGATGACCTCGTCAAGAGACCGTTCCAGGATGCGCTCCCCGGCCTTGTCGTGGATGACGAGCTGTCGCGGGGTCAGGCACTCGGGGGTCGAGTACTCAGGGTGGGCGTGATCGACGTAGTAGCGGGCTCCGTTAGGAAGGATGACGTTCGCCAGACCCAGATCCTCGTCTGTCCCCTTGTTGGCAGGCACCGGTTCGAAACCACGCGCGTCGCGCAGAGGGGACTCGTCCTCGTAGTCCCAACGGATGCGACGCAGTGAGCCGGCGTAGGACGAGATCAGGATCGAAGAAGAGAGAACAGGATTGAAGTCGGGCGCACCCGTGGCCGTGATGCCGTACTCCGTCTCCGTGCCGAAGACCTTCGGGATGGCCACCCGGCCACCCTACAGGTACTGCCCGGGGCTCACTCGGTCGACCTGACGCCCGTCGCCCTCACTCCCCAGGAGCGTTCGCACGTAGACGATCCGCTCGCCCTTCTTGCCCGAGATGCGGGCCCAGTCGTCCGGGTTCGTGGTGTTGGGAAGATCTTCGTTCTCTTTGAACTCGTCTCTGATGGCCGTGAGGAGATCCTCCATCTTGATCCCCTTCTCGCCTTTGGACAGGAACCGTTTGATGGCTTCCTTCTTAGCCCTGCGGACGATGTTCTCGATCATGGCTCCGGAGTTGAAGTCTTTGAAATAGAGGATCTCCTTGTCACCGCTGGCGTAGGTGACCTCCAGGAACTTGTTGATGTCGTTGAGTTCGTACATCTGCTCTACCGTCTTGTCGATCATCCGGTAGCAGGCTTGCTGCGCGTCTCCGCCGTAGCGTTCGATCTCGTCGGGATGGATAGGAACCACCGGGTGGAGATATTTCCCCATGATGTCCTTGGCCTGCGGAGCGTTCGGACGTTCGATCTTTATCTTCACGTCCAGGCGGCCGGGCCGAAGGATGGCCGGGTCGATCAGGTCTTCCCGATTGGAGGCTCCGATCACGATGACGTTCTTCAGCGTTTCCACCCCGTCGAGTTCCGACAACAGCTGGGGCACGATTGTTGACTCGACATCGGAACTGATCCCGGTGCCACGGGTCCGGAAGAGTGAGTCCATCTCGTCGAAGAAGACGATCACCGGCAATCCTTCCTCGCTCCTCTCCTTGGCACGTTGGAAGATCTCGCGAATCTGGCGTTCGGTCTCGCCGACGTACTTGTTGAGTAGCTCGGGACCTTTCACGTTGAGGAAATACGAGCGCGCATCCGTGCGCCCGGTGCGCTCAGCAACCTTCTCCGCGAGCGAGGCCGCGACCGCCTTCGCGATCAGCGTCTTGCCACATCCTGGAGGCCCGTAGAGCAACACGCCCTTGGGCGGCTCCAACTCATGCTCGTGGAAGAGCTCCGAGTAGAGGAACGGTAGCTCTACTGCGTCGCGGATGGATTCGATCTGGCCTTCCAAGCCGCCGATGTCCTCGTAGCTGACGTCGGGGATCTCCTCGAGCACCAACTCCTCGACCTGCTCCTTGGGCAGAAGCTCTAGGGCCACCCCGGAACGAGGATCGTAGAGGAGGTTGTCGCCCGCCCGTACGCCATGCTCGATCAAGCCCCCGGCCATATGTGCCACCCACTGCTCTTCGCCACGACCGACCACCATCACCCGCTGCTCATCCAGCCGGTCCTTGACCTTGACGATCTCCCCGGCGCCGTCGGGTTGGATAACCTCTACGACATTCAAAGATTCATTGAGGATGACTTGCGCCCCTGGGTGGATCTTGTCGTCGTCCAGGTCGGGAGCTGGGAGTACGCGCATCTTCCGACCC
>JAYVBZ010000247.1:0-8400 GCA_043750215.1 Actinomycetota bacterium | reverse complement strand
GCGGCGCGAAGTTCCTCGACCCACACCGGGTCCGGATCCAGCGGCGGGATGTCCGGTTCGGGAAAGTACCGGTAATCGAATGCTTCTTCTTTCGAGCGCATGGACTTCGTGGCGCCTGCGTCCTCGTCCCAGTGGCGGGTCTCCTGAGCGACGACGTCACCATTCTCAAGAGCCTTCTGCTGACGCGACATCTCGTGCGTCAGCGCACGCTCCAGCGAACGGATCGAGTTCATGTTCTTGATCTCGACCTTCGTGCCGAAGGGCGCAGTACCGACGGGCCGAAGGGAGACGTTGGCGTCGCAGCGCAAGGAGCCTTCCTCCATGCGGACGTCGCTCACATCAAGCGCCTCCAGCGTGGCGCGGAGTTCGCGGATATATGCCCCGGCCTCTTCGGGTGAACGGATGTCCGGTTCGCTGACGCACTCAACGAGCGGCGTGCCGGCGCGGTTGTAGTCGATGAGCGCGGAGTCGGCGTCGTGGATGCGGCCGCTCGCGCTGCCGTGGGTGGTCTTCCCGGTGTCTTCCTCCATGTGAACGCGTGTGATGCCGACGCGCTTCGTGGAGCCGCCGGGCAGATCCACATCCAGATGCCCGCCCACGCAGATCGGAAGGTCGTACTGGCTGATCTGGAAGTTCTTGGGCATATCCGGGTAGAAGTAGTTCTTGCGGTGGAAGAGCGAATGGGGCGCGATCGTGGAGCCGAGCGCGAGGCCGATGGTGACGATGCGCCTGATCGCCTCTTCGTTCGGCACGGGCAGGGACCCTGGGTGACCCAGGCAGACCGGACACACGTTCGTGTTGGGCTGCGCGCCGAACTCAACGCGACACCCGCAGAACATCTTCGTCTGCGTGCTCAGCTCGACGTGACACTCGAGCCCGATGACGGTTTCCCACTCGGCCATGACGCGACTTAGCCTACCGGACGAGATCGCGGCGCTTGAACGCCGGTCGACCGCAGTGTCAGACCTTGGCCAGGAGCGGTGGGCGAAGGTCGAGCCCCAGCTCGGTCTCCAGCGCGTGAGCGGCGCGGAACAGGGTGGATTCGCCCATGACCGGCGCCGTGAACTGGAGACCGATAGGCAGGCCGGCGTGGTCGAAGCCGCTCGGGACGCTGATCGCGGGCACACCCGCGAGGTTCGCCGGGATAGTGAACACATCGGAGAGATACATCGCCATCGGGTCGTTGGCTCGCTCGCCGATCTTGAAGGCCGTGGTTGGCGAGGTTGGCGATACCACCACGTCGAAGTTCGCGAACGCTGCTTCGTAGTCACGGATGATGAGGGTTCGAACCTTCTGGGCCTGTCCGTAGTAGGCGTCGTAATAGCCCGCAGAGAGCGAATACGTGCCGAGCATGATCCGCCGCTTCACCTCCGGACCGAACCCTTCTCCCCTGGTGCGCGACATCATATCTTCGACGTCGGTGCCCCCTTCAGATCGATAGCCGAACCGTACGCCGTCGTAACGGGCCAGGTTGGAGGATGCCTCCGACGGTGCGATGAGGTAATAGGCGCTGAGGGCGTAGTCGGTGTGCGGGAGGCTCACCTCGTCCACCTCGGCGCCGAGCGCACTCAAGCGGTCGACCGCCCCGCGAACCGAGGCCGCGACGTCGGGGTGCACTCCTTCGCCGTAGCCTTCCTTCACGACGCCGATGCGAAGACCCTTGACGCCCGCATCTATCCCTTCGGTGAAGTCCCGCGGCTGCGTGTCCAAGCTGGTGGCGTCCCGATGATCTTTGCCGGCCAGCACCGAGAGGAGGGTGGCGGCGTCGCGCGTACTCCGCGTGAACGTCCCAACGGTGTCCAGCGACGACGCGAACGCGATGAGCCCATACCGGCTGATGAGACCGTAGGTGGGCTTGAGTCCGACCACACCGCAGAGCGAAGCGGGCTGGCGGACAGAGCCGCCGGTGTCCGTGCCGAGTGACCAGACGACCTCTCCTGCGGCAACCGCGGCGGCGCTGCCGCCGCTGCTGCCACCCGGCACCGCGTCCAGGTCCCACGGGTTATGGACCGGCCCGTAGGCCGAGTTCTCGTTCGAGGACCCCATCGCGAACTCATCGCAGTTCGTCTTGCCGATCAAGACGGCGCCGGCGCCGGACAGACGCGTCCACGCGGTGGCGTCATACGGCGGCACGTAGGTCTCAAGTATCTTGGACCCGGCCGTCGTTCGGATGCCGTTGGTGGTGAGCACATCTTTGAGCGCTATCGGGATCCCGGCAACCGCGGACTGTGGAGCCCCCGACGACAGATACGCGTCAAGTTCGGCGGCGCGTTCCATCGCGACCTGTGGGGTCTTCGTCAAGAAGGCACAGACCAGGTCATCAACGGCCTCGACCCGCCGGAGGGAGGACTCCGCGAGCTGTACCGCCGTGATCTCGCCGGCACGGAGCTTCGACGCGAGGTCGGTACCGGTGAGGTCGCAGAGCTCAGTCATGCGTCACTGTCCACGATCCGAACCACCTTGAACCGACCCGTTTCAGCTTCGGGGGCGTTCTGCATGGCGGCCTCGTGTTGGATCGAGGGCTCGGGCGCGTCGGGGCGAAGGACGTTGGAGCGGGGGATGGCGTAGGCGGTGGGCTCGATCTGATCGGCCGCCACCTCACCGACCTTGGCTGCGTGCTCGAGGATGAGGCTCAGTTGGGTGCGCAGCTGCGCCTTCTCGTCCTGGGTCAGCGTGAGCCGAGCGAGCTTGGCGACATGATCGATATCGATCTCAACCGGCATGGCCGGGAGTCTAGCCGGGCTGGACGCCGTGGCACGTTCACGTCCGCCGTGCCCGCCGCAGGAACTCTGCCTCGTCGATGATCTCGATGCCCAGCGATGTGGCTTTGTCGAGCTTGGACCCCGCGCTCTCCCCCGCAACCACGAAGTCGGTCTTCTTGGACACGCTGGAGGCGACGCGTGCACCCGCGTCCTGTGCCGCGGCGGTGGCCTCGTCGCGCGAGAGGGTCGGCAGACCGCCCGTCAACACGATCGTCGTGCCTTCCAGTGGTTTCGGTCCGGCGTCGGGGACGGCGGCATCCTCCAGCCGGACCCCCGCTGCGCGCAAGCGGGCTATGAGCGCACGGTTCTCATCGTCGGCGAACCACTCGCTCACCGTCGCTGCGATCTCGGGGCCTATCTCGCGGACCTCGTGGACCTGATCCTCAGTAGCCGCCGTGAGCGCGTCGATCGAACCGAACGCACCGGCGAGGACCTGCGCTACGTGCGTTCCAACGTGGCGGATGTTGAGGCCGACGAGGAGCCGCCACAGCGGACGGTCCCTGGAGGCCCGGATCTGGTCAAGGACGTTGGCGATCGACTTCTCCTTGAACCCCGGGAGTTCGCCGAGTTGCTCGGTCGTGAGCGAGTAGATGTCGGCGGGGTCCTCGATCAATCCGCGTTCCATGAGCAGCATCACCGTCTTGTAGCCGAGGTGTTCGATGTCCATGGCTCCGCGGCCGGCGAAATGGAACAACCATTCGATGCCTTGATCGGGGCACCCACGCTTGTTCGGACATCGATGGTCGGCTTCTCCGTCGGCGCGGACCAACCGCGTACCGCACGAGGGACAGACCGACGGCATCGACCAGCGTTTCGCGCCTCGCTTACGCTTTGCGGGAACGGGTCCGACGATCTCCGGGATCACATCTCCGGCCCGACGGACGATCACCGTGTCCCCTTTGCGCACGTCCTTGCGCTGCACCTCGGACTCGTTGTGCAGGGTTGCGAAGGTGACCGTGACGCCGCCCACCACCACGGGTTCCAAGACCGCGAACGGTGTGATCTTGCCGGTTCGACCCGTGTGGATATCGATGTTTTTCAGGATCGTCGTTCGCTCTTCGGGCGGGAACTTGTAGGCGATGGCCCAGCGGGGTGCCTTGGAGGTACTGCCCAGTTCCCGCTGCAGCGCGGTTCGGTCCACCTTGATCACCGTGCCGTCGATCTCCCAGTCGACGCTGTGCCGCTGCTTCTCCCAATGCGTAAGGAAGGCCTTCACGCCGTCCACCGAATCGCGTGACTCCGTCGTTGTCGGAACAGGCAGGCCGGCGTCGGCCGCCCACCTCAGGAACCCGAGGTGCGAGTCGAAGACCACGCCATCGGCCGCACCGAACGAGTGCACCCACAGCCGTAGCGGACGTGCGGCCGTCACCTTCGGGTCCTTCTGGCGGAGCGATCCCGCCGCCGCGTTCCGAGGGTTGGCGAACGCCCGTCCGCCGGCCTCGGTGAGCGCTCGGTTCAGTTCGTCGAACGCCGTCACGGGGAAGTAGATCTCTCCACGCACCTCGATGAACGGCGGCGGATCCTTGAGCATCAGCGTTCGTGGGACGCCACTCACCGTCCTGATGTTGGCCGTGATGTCCTCGCCGATGCGGCCGTCCCCGCGTGTTGCGGCTTGGACCAGCACACCGCGCTCGTAGGTGAGCGCGCACGCCACGCCGTCGATCTTCAGTTCGCAGGCGAAAGTCGCGTCGTCGACGCCACCTCGGACCACGCGGTCCGCCCACGCGTCCAGTTCCTTGAAGCTGAATGCGTTGTCGAGCGAGAGCATCGGGGCCCGGTGGGTCACCGGCGCGAAGAGGTTGGCAGGGGCGCCCCCGACCGTCTGCGTCGGCGAGTCGGCGGTCTCCAGCTCGGGGAACCGATCCTCGAGCTCCTGGAGTTCGCGCATCAGGGAGTCGTACTCGCCGTCGGAGACCTCCGGTTCGTCGAGCACGTGATAGCGGTAGCGATGGTGATCGATCAGGGACCGGAGCTCTTCCACCCGGAGTTTCGCCGCAGACAGCTCGCGGTCGGTGCTCACTCGGTGATCTCCACCGAGCCTGCCACCCCGATGCGGTCGCCCACCACGATGACGCCACCCTGAACCCCTCGGACCTGCTGAAGATAGCGCAGCGCTAGATCGAATCCGCCCAGCTTCGGCAGAACCGCTTGCACACCCGCCGCCGCGGCGTCGGCCAACATGCACGTCTGGGCGATGACGGCTAGGCCATCGGGACCCTCACCCCCACGCCCGCGACCGAGCGTCGTCGAGACGCCGATGCCGTGCGGATCGGGTTCGATCGCAACGGTGATGGGCGCGCCGCCGTGTCGCTTCACCCCCAGACGTAAACGCTTCTTGGCAAGGAGGAAGTAGTCGCCGTCACACGCCACCGTGACCTCGGACATCGACTCGCTGAGGAACCGCCCAACCTGATCGACCACGGCGCCGCGGAATGTGAACATCGGGCCCACCCCCGCGTCGGCTGCGCTCCCCAACATCTCCTTCACGATGTCTGGGGCGTCGGCGGCCACGGAGGTCAGCGGGCGCTTGCTCTGGCGGAACTCCGGGAACCGAAGCCCGTAGGACTGCAGTTGCTCCCAGAAGCCCAGCGCGGCTGCGCGCGACTCCTCGGCGAAGTCATCCGACGCGGTGATGTGCAACGTCAGATCCTGCACTTGGATGTCGAAACTCTTGGGTCTGCGGCGCAGTCGCTTCACTGATCCCTCGCGGCCTTGGGGAAGCCGATGATAGTCGAGCCCAGAGACGCTCCGGCTCAGCGGATGGAGCGGATGATCCGGCCGCCGCCCAGGAGTTCGTCGCCCCGGTAGATGACGGCGCTCTGGCCGGGGGCGACGGCGCGCTGGGGCGAGCGGAACGCGACCGAGAACGCTCGCCCGCCGTCCGCCGGTTCGATCACCGCCGGGGCGTCTGTTCCCTTGTACCGGATCCGAACATCGGCTTCGAACGGTCCCCCAGGGGGTTCGTCCGATACCCAGTTCGCCCGGTCCGCCTCCAGGCCGCGACGCGCGAGGAGTTCCTGCGCTCCCACGACGATACGGTTCGCCGGGCGGTCGATCTCCACGACATAGGCGGGGGCACCTCCAGACACGCCCAGCCCTCGACGCTGACCAACCGTGAACGCGAACGTACCATCGTGTCCTGCCAGGACGGTGCCGTCGGCGTCGACGACGGTTCCTCCCGGCTGGATCATGCCGCTGGCGTGATCACGGATGAACGCCCCGGCGTCCCCGGCCGGGGCGAAACACAGTTCCTGTGAATCGGGCTTGTTCGCGACCGACAGACCGAAACGCTCCGCGTGCGCCCGCGTCTCCGACTTCTCCATCCCGCCGACCGGGAAGAGCGACCGAGACAACTCGCGCTGGCCAAGCATGTACAGCATGTACGTCTGATCCTTCGCCGCATCCGCGCCGCGTCGAAGGTGCCACCGCCCGTCCTCGCTGTGCAGGTTCCGCACGTAGTGACCCGTGGCGACGAAGTCGATGCCGAGTTCGTTGGCACGCCGCAGGAACGCGCCGAACTTGATCTCACCGTTGCATCGGGCACACGGGTTGGGTGTGCGGCCGGCCTCGTGCTCGGCGAAGAAGTCCGCGACGACCGAGTACTCGAACTCCAGGGAGAGGTCGCAGATCTCGAACGGGAAGCCGCCGATCCGCGCCACCTCGGCGGCGTCTGCGCGTGCACTGGGGCCGCAACACCCATGCTCCACGCCGTCCAGGTGGACCAGGTTCATGTGAGAGCCCAGCACATCGAACCCCTGCTCCTTCAGCAGGCACGCGGCAACGGAGGAGTCGACTCCTCCCGACATGGCGACCAGCACGGACTGACCCATGGGGACGAGGCTACCGCAGCGAGCTAGGTATCCTCCCCAGCAGACACCGCCGATACCCTTCCAGGAGGACGCAATGAACGTCGTCGTACTCGTGAAGTCTGTGATCGACCCCAGCGGTCAGCCGCGGCTGGGTCCGGACTTCCTGATGGACCGGTCCGCAGACGGAACCCTTGACCCGGGAGACGAGTTCGCGGTGGAGGCGGCGCTCCAGCTTGCTGCGGGAAGTGGCGGGGCGGTCACCGCGATCTCGATGGGGCCCGAGGGCGCCGGGCCGGCCTTGCGCCGGGCACTGGCGATGGGCGCCGACGCCGGCGTGCTGGTGTCCGATCCACTTCTGCGCGGCGCCGACACGTTGGCGACCGCGCGAGTGTTGGCGGCCGCGATCGAACAAGCGGGGTTCGACCTCGTGCTCGCAGGGGTCGAATCGACGGATGGCTACACCGGGACGCTCCCGATGGCGGTGGCCGAGTTCCTGGATGTGCCGAGCGCGACGTTCGCTCGGAAGATTGAAGTGACCAACGGGCTGGCGCGGATCGAGCGCCAGACGGAGACCGGCTACGACGTCATCGAGTGCCCCCTTCCCGCGGTCGTCACGGTCACCGCGGGTGCCACTGAACCGCGCTACCCCACCCTGAAGGGGATCATGACCGCGAAGTCAAAGCCGCTGGAACAGCGGACGGTCGCCGATCTGGGGCTGGACGCGGCCGCGGTGGCTCCGACCCAGCGGGTGAGCGCCGTCACGCCGGCTCCTGCCAAGGCCGGCGGAGTCCTCATCCAGGCGGACGGCGATACCGCCGTTCGGATCGCCGATGCACTCGACGAAGCCAAGGTGATCTGAATGAAGGTGTGGGTGTTCGCGGAACTGACCCCCGAGGGACCGTCGTCGGCAACGCTCGAGCTGCTGGCCAAAGCGCGGGAGCTAGGCGAAGCGGAGGTCGTCGCACTGGGTCCCGGCGCAACGTCGGCAGCCCCGATGCTGGGCGCGCACGGCGCACGGGTCGTGTACGCAGCAGACGACACCGTGTATGCAGACCACTCGGCTCAACCTGCCGCCTATGCCCTGCAGGTGCTGGTCAAGAGCCATGGTCCCGACCTGATCCTGTTCCCCTCCACGTACGGCGCACGTGACGTCGCCGGCCGCCTCCAGGCGAAGTTGGGGTCCACACTCATGGCCAACACCGTCGATATCACCAGCGCGGACGCCGCTCGGACACAGATCGCGGGCGGGACCTTGTTCGTAGACGTTGTGTTGGAAGGTCCGAGTCCCCGACTGGTCATCGTCAGCCCAAAAGCGTTCACGGCGCAGGAAGTGGGGGGCACCGCGGACGTCGTGCCCGTTGAGGTGGATATCCCGGAGAGCTGCACGCGCATCCGGCGCACCGAGCGACACGACGAGCCGGCCAGTGGACCCAAGCTGGAAGAAGCCCGGGTCGTCGTGTCCGGCGGGCGGGGCCTTCAAGATCCCGCCAACATCGCCCTCCTGCACCAGCTCGCGGACGCCGTCGGCGGCGGCGCGGTAGGCGCCACCCGCGCGATCGTCGACGCCGGCTGGATCCCCTACAGCCACCAGGTCGGACAGACGGGCAAGACGGTGAAGCCCGACATCTACCTGGCGATCGGGATCAGCGGCGCGCTTCAGCACCTGGTGGGGATGAAGGGCTCGAAGTTCGTCATCGCGATCAACAAAGACGCGGATGCTCCGATCTTCCGGGTGGCGGACCTAGGGGTGGTCGGTGACGCGTTGGTCGTGGTCCCCGCCCTCATCGAGGAACTCACGAAACGGCGGGGGTAACCCTCACGCCGGGGGA
>JAYVBZ010000246.1:0-3256 GCA_043750215.1 Actinomycetota bacterium | reverse complement strand
TGGCATATATGAGCGCGATCTCTCGCAATGATGCCGATCTCGCGACTCAGGCGCAGACCCTGAAGACTCTGCTGTTCGCAACGCAGGAGAAGCAGGCCGCGATGAAGGATGCCGCACATGCAGCGGCGGTCAAGGAGCAGGCAGCCTACCGACAGATCCAGACGACTTTCCAGGCCCAGCAAGCCCTGGTGCGATCGATCGCCAGCAAGGAGGCCGAAGCGAAGGCGACCGCGGCGAAACTCTCGAAGCAGTATCAGGCTTCGCTCACGTTCTCGACGCCACCGTCGTCATCCGGTGGTGGGCCTCCGCCCCCTGGGTTCGTTGGCGTCTTCGAGGTTTGCCCCGTGGGTTCCCCCAGAGCCCTCACCGACAGCTTCGGTGCGCCCCGCTACGGAGGCGGGTTTCACATCCACATGGGGGACGACATCATGTCGTCTCCCGGCGTACCGATCTACGCTCCATTCGACGGGACGGCGTACAACTCAACCAACACCCTGGGTGGATTGGCTGTCACAGTCGCGGGCAGTGTTGGATACGTCTATAACGCGCACATGTCCAGGATCGGCAAGCTGGGGCCCGTCCAAGCAGGCGATGTGATCGGGTACATCGGGGACACCGGAGACGCGCCGGGTGTGTTCCACGACCACTTCGAATTTCATCCGACTGTACTTCCGTCGAGCTGGCCATCAAGTCCCTATGGCTACTCGATCTACGATGGTGCCATCAACCCGTATCCACTCCTGGTCGCTGCTTGCGGCTAGCCCTCATCGCTGGCTAACCGGCTCGCCTCATGCGCTCGTTCAGCGGCTAGGAGCGACCTCGACCACGCCCTTCATGCCCCCCGCGAAGTGGCCGGGTTCGTGGCACCCGAAGGCGACCTTTCCGGGAGAGGTGAAGTTCCACACGACCGTCTTCGTGAACCCTGGTTGAACGGTAACTGCGTTTGGCTCGTCGGTGGGCATCGACCCATCCATCCCGGCCATCTCAGCTTCGTGCTGCTGCTGGAACGCGCTGTTGCCGAGTACGAACTCGTGGTTGATCGCACCCTCGTTCTTGATCTCGAACGTGACTGTTTCTCCTGAGGTGACACGGATCAAGGCCGGTTTGAACTGCAAGCTGTCGAGCAGGCGGACCTCAACGACGTGGCTCGACTTCATCGGGTCACCGGGCCTGCCGAACGCGACGGCGGCGGCGCTCGGTGGGCCAGTCGATGGCATCGTTGCCCCGGGCGACATACTCATCCCGTGCGTGCCAGCAGTGGAGGTCGTTCCTGGAGTTGGACTCGCGGTGGGAGGCGCTGCACAGGCGCTCGCGACCAGCACGACAACGCCTCCGATCATGGATCGCATCCGCACCAGCACCCTCCTGACAGGTTCGTAGTTGAAGAGGAACCGAAGACGCCGTTCGCGAGCTCCGAGTCCGTGACATCCTACAGGCTGTCGTAGCAACGAGACGGATGGTTGAACCGCCTGCGAGATGTCATCTGACAGAGGTGTGGGGAAGATGGCACACGCTGTGCGTCTCCTCCGAGCGCGCAGCGGACGTCAACGCGCGACCTTCCCCTATAAGTGCTGCGCCCTGAAGAACGACCAAGGTGATCACGACCAGCAAGGCCGCGGCCGCATACGCGGGTGATCGGCGGCGAGTTCGGTCGACCGTGAGGCGGCGGACCCGAAGTGTGAGTTCGGTGTCTGCTGCCGCAAGAGCGTGGTGAGCCATCGCCACCGGGTTCTTCGATCCGGCCATCGCCGTCAGAGCCCGGGCCACCACGAGAGGATCGCCCGATAAGCGCGCGGCCACCTCGTCGGCGGCCACCTCGAGGCCGAGAAGCAGGTGGGACGTCGCTCGGCCCACCGGTGGCAGGAACCCATACGCACACGCGATCACACGTCCGCCGAAGAGCAGGAGGGTGTGCCGGCCTTCAACGTGTGCGAGTTCATGCGCGATAACAGCTTGGCGTTCGTCGGCACGCATGAGCCATGCAAGCGAATCTGATACCACCACCCGGCGGCGAAAAAGCCCGATCGCGTACGCCAAGGGCACATCGGAACGTACGACTCGCACGAAGGGTCCGTCGGGGTGACCAGGTGCGGGATCCAGCGACGAGAGTGTGGCCGCATCAGATCGCATCTCCCGAACGGTGATCACGAGGCCGTAACCGAGTCGTGCGACCAGAAGGAGCACGATCGCGGACGCGACGATGGGCGGCCAGTGACCAACCGGATGGGCGAACAGCTGCCCGGCGGCATCGACGCATCGACCGACCGCTGCGGGGATGTCTCCGGTCGGCAGGTTCGATGGAACTACCGCAGCGGCCAACAGGAGGGTGAACCCGCTGGCGAGGCCTGCGAGAGTAAGGAGCGAGAGAGCGATGAGCTGCCGAGGACTCGCTCCCAGATCCGTCCGAGAGCCAGTCGCATAGGGAACCGCTCCGAGGAGCACGCCTCCGATGACGAGCAGCACAACCCTCATGGGGCGTTCTTGCGCTCCCTTTCGACCTCGCGGATCATTCCGCGCAGTTCCACCAGATCCTCTTGCCCGATCCCGCGCATGAATCCGAGGAGTACGCTCTGCCGGTCCGCAGCGCCGGCCAGCACTCCGTCGAGGAGCCCCGCCAAGTACTCCTGTTCGGTTCTCCTGACCCGGTACACGTACGCCCGGCCGACTCTGGAGCGCCGAAGGAAGCCTTTGCGCCAGAGCCGATCCAGGATGGTCATGACTGTCGTGTACGCCAGACGGCCGCCGGCCGCGGACTCGAGAACGTCGCGCACGGTCACGTCGGCGCCCTGCCCCCAGATGTGGTCCATCACGGTCCGTTCGAGCGGCCCAAGCTCGCCCCGCAGTTTTGGCATCGCCTGTTCCCGACCCTTCGCGTTGGATGTCTCTTCGCCCATGCTAGCGGAGCTATTCAGTCCGTGAGATAGGGCTGCGATGGCACTGCGGTTGGCGTCACCGAGGTCGCAACCACCAGAACTTGGCTGCCCAGCGCATAGACCGGACCCTGCACTTCGACCCACGAATCTGCGGCGATCGCCGGCGGAGCGTTCACCACCCTGACCTGGATCAGCAATGTGTCCGCGGCGCAGCACACGAACACCCACCGGTTCAGCAGGAACTCACCCGAGGATGTGGCAGGGTCGTGTGTCACGAAGCCGATGAAGTCGACCTGCGTCCCGGCGCGGCCCACGAGTGTGCTCATGCTTGCGCTCGAGTTCTCGGCCTCGAACACACCGAGGAGCGTGATGGGCCCGTTGTC
>JAYVBZ010000245.1:0-9461 GCA_043750215.1 Actinomycetota bacterium | reverse complement strand
CGACGCGTCCGGCAAGGTCGCTCAGCAGGGTTTCAGGGAGATCTTCGAACGCGGGGAGCGCATCGATCATCTCGGCGGCCTGGACCCGCCATCCCGTCTCCAATCGGAACCTGATCTTCCGCTCGATGCTCCGGGCCCGCCGGTACACCGCACGCGCCAAGTTGCCGATGCCGCGCACCACCGGGCCGCCCAGGGCTAGGACGAGGACGACCAGCAGCACTCGCGACCCCACGCCCCCGTGCCAGAGGCTTGAGATCAGGTTCCCAAAGGTCTCCTGCCAGAAGTAGACCGCCATCCACACCGCGAACACCGTGAACGCGATGCCGGCGAGTCCGTACGCGGCGAGTCCGACCTCCTGGGGGCTGAAGCGTTGACGCGCTCGGATCTTGTGCCACAGCTCGTGCTGGGTGAACTCGAGCGAGCGGGGCCGCAGGTCGGGGACCTGGATGACGTCGGAAAGGATCCAATAGCCGTCGAGCTCGAGCAGTGGCACGAGATTGAGGAAGATCACGAAGTAGTTCAGGAGTGAGAACCGGTACAAGAGCTCAGCGAGTCCGCCGGGGTGAAGGAAGGACAGCAGGAGCGAGCTAGCGCCCGCCAGCACGAACTCGGCGAAGGGGCCGGCGAACGACTGCATGATCCGGGGGCCTCGGTCGAGCATGAGTCCGTCGGAGGCATCCACGAAGAATGCGGGCGAACCGAAATAGAGCGCGAACCCGGCGCTCTTGACCCGACGGCCGTGATGGACCAGGACTACCGCATGTCCCAGTTCGTGGGAGAACGTGAGGACATATCCGAGCAGGATCAGCATGATGGAATCCAGCGGAGCGGCCCTGCTTCCCAGCGAGTACCGCCCCGAGTGTTGCACGACCACGAACGAGATGAACCCGGCGATCGCTATCAGCGCCATCATCGCCGCGACCGCCGGTGTGAAGAGCCAACGCAAGCCGCCCTGATAGAGCCGCCTCACGAATAGATCGGCGCCGTCCCATCTGGACTCGAAGGTCTTGGCGAACCGGTGGACGCTGTGCCGCAGGCCTCGCGGCTCGAGCGCCTCTCTCAGGGTTTTCGGTACGTCGACCTCATGTGGTTCCAGGAAGCCGTTGGAGTCAAGGATCCGGATCAGGCCGACCACCAGGTCTGTATCGAGATCCCCGTCCTCGCTCAGGCGCTCTACGATCAGTTCGCCCACGGTTCTTGTGCCGTCCAACCGTTGGGCGAGCTCTGCTTCCCACACTTCGAGGGTGAGATGCAGAAGGTCGCGGGGGTTCGCGGCAACGGCGTAGTCGTTACCCCATCGAAGCCGGAAGATCCGGATCTCGATGTCCGCGGCAAGCGTCGGGCGCAACAGCGAGGGGTCGAGGCGATCCGTCAGGTCGGTCCATATGTCGTAGGCGGTCTCGCCGGTCGCATCCGACAGCGAGGGCGCGAAGACGCCTGCGTCCGGTTCAGTCGCTACGCACTCGCCGACGCGCTCAAAGACGTCGACGTCGGTGTGAGGTCGCTGCTTGCGCTTACCCACCCCGGCTCCCCCCGCTCGCCGCCCACCGACGAAGCTGCTAGTTCTTCTGTCCGGGCAACTGGTCTTCTTCGCCATCGTTCCAGGCGGTCGACCCCTTCAGACCTTCGACGTTGAATTGGTAGTCGAACACGAGCGAACCTCCATACGTGGCGCCGTAGGTGACAAGAAGCCCCGCCAGCACGGAGAGCACGGTTGTCGTGAGCGTCGCGTAGTGCCGGTCGAACTGCCCCAGTCGAACCACGATGTCGACGATCACGATGACGGTAACTGTGAGCATCACCGTCATGTGCCAGTTCGCCGTTCGCCAGACTTGGGTACGACTCGCCTTCCCGATCAGTCCCTTCGTCCGGTCGCGGTCGAGGCCCTTCCACCAATCCCAGAAGCCCGTGAGTACGGCGCCGAGCGACGCCACCCCACCTGCGACGATCACCCACGTCGCGGCGATGAACGCATCGGATGCGATGGTCGAGTCCACGCCTTTCATCTTCCAGACGATGAACGACACGAGGTCGAAGACGGCGGCCAGGATGTAAGCGGCGATCGGGACGTCGGTGAGCGGAGGGTGTGTGGGCTTGCCGGCCCATCCTCGGATCCCTTTGAACTTCCTACCCTTCAGCGTGATCGCTGGTTTGATCGAGAACAGCTTGGCCACGACACCACCCCTTGTCGGTCGAAGAGCACGTGAGCCGAACCTACCCCCGACCGGGTCCCGGGGCAACGTGATCGGCCGAGGGAGCTGCTTAGTTCCCAGTCGCGGTGTGGGCCTTCGTCAGGTCGTGGATGGCTTTCGTCAACTCGAGGATCTGGGTGGACAGCACCAGCAGCTGCTCATTCTGCTTCTCTTCGTTCTGGACCAGGTTCCACTCCTGGTTGGCAAGGTGCACGCGGGCTTGGTCCTGCCGGTTCTGGCTGATCATCACGAAGGTGGATAGGAAGATGGCTTCCAAGGACACGATCATGGTGAGCAGTCCGAACGGGTAGTGCTCGAGCCCGATCCCGATCCAAAGCGCGAACCACGCGATGTGGATGTAGACGAACACCATGGAACCGGCGAAGGTGGTGATCGAATCCGCGATCCGGTTCTGAAGGCTCTTCGCTCGATCCTCTCCGAATTCCAGCAGCGCAGGGTGTCCCGGGATCTTCTGGGTTGCGTCGGCCACGGTTCCTCCTCGGTCCATCAGATGGTTGGACTCTAGGGTCGCGCGGCGCCGGGTTCCAGTCCCGCGGTCAGGATGCGGCGCGGGCGGCGCGTTTCTCTTCGTACATCGTGGCCATCGCATCGAGCGCGGGGAGGAAGTTGAGTGTGGCCTCTCTGGCCGCTTCGGCCTCTTCGGACAGACCGGTGATGGTGTCGATCTTCCAATGCTTGAAGAGCACCGGCATCACCACCTGATCGTGATGGATGCGCAGGTCATAGATCCCGTTCTTCGCGATCTCGATCGCTTTCGCTCGGAATTCCGGGATGTCGATGCCCGGCATCGCGAACCCCATGACCTGCCGGCTGATCGCAAGGATCATGGCGGACGGGTCGACCTCAAGCGCAGCCTTTCCCAGCTCGCGATAGAAAACGTAGTGGAGGTTCTCATCGGTCGCGATCCGGGCGGTGAGCTTCTCGATCAGTGGATCTTGCGTGAAGAGCCCGGTGTTGCGGTGCGCGATCCGGGTAGCCAGCTCCTGCAACGTCGTATAGGCGATACCGTCCAAGGGGTCAGAGAACGATCCACCGTTCTCCGGATAGAACCCCCGACTCACCTGGTCCATCCGCCCGCGCTCGAGAGCGACGGGATCCATGCCGCGCGTGACGGTCAGGTAGTCGCGGAGCACGTTGGCGTGGCGTCCCTCCTCGGCGGTCCATCGCCGGACCCATTCTCCCCAGGCTCCCTCCTTGCCGAAGGTCTCCCAGATGGCGAGGTGGTAGTAGGGCAGGTTGTCCTCCGTGAGGAGGTTCACTTCGAGGGCAGTTCGGGTGACTTGGCTCAGCTCGCTGTCGGTTTCTTCCCACGGCTCATCGACGTAGTTCCGGCCGACCTCGTAAGGGACGAACTCGTGGGGGAACCATTCGGTGGAAAGGGACAGGTGAGAGTCCAGACCTCGGCGAACCCACGGCTCGAGTTCAGCCAGCAGATCGCCTGGAGACAGGGGCGTTCCTGGATTCCGACCGTTCGTGGTGACCATAGATCCCCTAGTTCGATTCGTCTGCCGCGGCGCTGAGTTTGATCGGGGCGCGGGCGGGGGGTTCGAGCCTGCCAAGTGTACGGCGGACGGGGAGTCAAGACACCGACAGTGGGCGGGTCGGTGCTCCCGCTCGTCTCGGTCCGTTAGGAAAGGTCGGCGTCTTCCCGACGCAACTCGTACCGAACGCCGTGCCACGTCTCGCCGTCGGACTCGTGTTCGAATCGTTCCATGAGCCGCATCCCGATCTTCTCCGCCACCCGGATGGACGGGATATTCTCCGCACTCGCATACGCCCGCGCGACGTCAGCCCCCAATCGAGCGAACGCGTACGCGACGATGGCGCCTACCGCCTCGGTGGCATAGCCCAGCCCCTGGAATGCGGGCGACATCGTGTACCCCACCTTGATGACCCCCGGCTCTCCGTCGGCCCCGCTGAAACCGACGTCTCCCACCAGGGTTCCGTCCTCTCGCTCGAGCACCGACAGCTGGACCCACCCACCAGGTTCGCCTGGGTGGCGGATGGCCATAGCTTCGATCTCGGCACGGATGCCGTCCGGGTCGGTGCGCTCCCAACCCTGGTGACGATTGACTTCCGGGTCGCTCCTATAGGAAGAGATCGCCGCAGCGTCGTCGGGCTGGGAGCGTCGGAGCAACAGACGTTCGGTTTCCAGCGGCAGGAAGTCAGTATCGATGTCCACGTCCGGTCAGACTACCGGCCGGCGTCACGGTTACCGTTCGGGCTCGAACGTGGCCAGGCTCGAGGTGTGCCAGCCGGATCGCGCGGTGCCACGTTTCCGCAGTGTCTTCGTATGATGCGTTCGAAGGGCGGTCGCTGGTGCGGATAGCAACCCGGCCTGGTACTTCAACCTGAAGGCGAACCCGAAAGCACGGATCGAGGTCGGCGCCGAGACCTTGGATGTCGAGGCAGCGGAGGCGCATGGCGACGACCGCGACCGCGACCGCGACCGTCTCTATGCCGGGATGGTAGACCTGTCCCCCCAGTTCGCCGAATACGAGCTGACCACCGCCCGCAAGATCCCGGTGTCCCGCCTGACGCGCGCCTAGTCCTCACGCTCGGCTGATGTTGTCTCCCCACCGTTTCATCCGCGCGACGTAGGCCCGGCCCGCATCGACGATCTCGGGTGGTGACTTGACACCGAGCGCAGCCATGCGCTCCTGTGCCCAGGCCTCCGCCTCGGCTTCGACCTGCCATCGCCGTTTCCGGCCACGCTTGTGGTGTCCGAGCGCCACGTGACCGATCTCGTGGAGACCGCGGTAGAGAGAACGGCGCGTCCCGATCTTCGAATCTAGATGGACGGTTCCCGCAGTCGCGAACCCGCGGCGGTGACTGTTCCGATACCGACAGGGGCCGGGGCACCACGTCACCCCGAACCTGTCCAACTCAGCCTGGAACGTCTCGCGTAGCGTCACGGCCGACGAGTGTCGCAGGCAGGGGGCGTCATCGCCTTGGACCACGCCGGTCACACCCCTGCAACAACCGGATGCGACGAACTAGCCGAAGCCTGGCCCTACACTGCGCCGATGGACGTCTACCTCGAGGCTGGCACACGACGAGTCTTCGCCGGGGCCCTCGAGTGGCCTGGGTGGTGTCGATCAGCCCGTGACGAAGGAGCAGCCTTGTCCGCCTTCTTGGGGCACGCAGGGCGCTACGCTCAGGTCGTCGAGCGCACGGATCTCCGCCCAGCGCTAGTGGCGCCGAAGAGGGCGGCGGACCTGCAGATCGTCGAACGTCTAACGGGCGGCGCCACTACCGATTTCGGAGCGCCCTCCATCGCCCCGGCGGTTGATCACTCGGCCGTGAAGCCGGCGGATCTGCGCAAGCTGCTCGCCATCCTGCAGGCGTGCTGGGGGGCGATGGACCGCGCCGCGGGACGCGCGGTTGGATTGGAACTAACCAAGGGCCCACGAGGCGGCGGTCGAGACCTCGACGCTATCTTGGAGCATGTGAGGAGTGCCGAGGCCAACTACGCAGGGCGGATCGCGATCCGTCCTGCATCCGACGTATCGCGGGATGCTTCGTCGCCGCACGCCTCGGTCCGTGCGTCGCTGCTGGACGGCCTCACGCGCGCCGTCACCGAAGGGGTGCCCTCGGTCGGTCCACGGGGCGGCGTTATGTGGACCCCGCGGTACCTAGTTCGGCGCGCGGCGTGGCACGTCCTTGATCATGCCTGGGAGATCGAGGACCGATCATCGTGAGGCGTTCATGACGCTTCCGGTACGAACTCGGGCCGCGGTGCTCGCCGATATCCCCGACGCCACGAGGACCATCACGTCCGCGTTCGAACGCGATCCGGCGTGGGCATGGGCGCTGGAGGGGGCTGAACCACAGGCCGTCGAGGCGTGGTGGTCGGCCGCCCTCGTGAGCGCCCTTCGCTACGGCTGGCTCCGCGTGACCGCCGCATGCGAGTCCGTGGCGCTGTGGATACCGCCCGGCGGAACCGAGCTCACGCCGCAGGAAGAGGAGGAGCTGGAGCCGATCATCGACGCGCTCGGTAACGAGAGGCGAGCACTCTTTCCCGAGATCCTCCACCTCTTCGACGTGAGTCATCCGCGCGAGGAACCGCACTTCTACCTGAGTCTCTGGGGGACGCTGGCGGCTCATCGGGGCGGTGGGTTCGGCGGCGGCCTGATCCGCGACAACCTCGTGGAGATCGACAGCATGCACGCCGCCGCCTACCTCGAATCAACGAACGACGCGAACCTAGGGAGATATTCGAAGCTCGGGTTCGAACGCCATGGCTCGTTCACGCTGCCTGCCGGCGGACCAACCGTCACCACGATGTGGCGGCCGGCGCGCTGAGGTTCATCTCGCCGCCCCTCCCGCTGGGCACGGACCTGGTCGCCGCCGTGGATATCGTGGGATCGACCCTCCGCCTTGAAAGACCGGCCAAGGCGCGAGAGCGATCGCGAACCGTGGCATTTCCGTCGTAGGCTCATCCTCATGACGGATCCACTCGTCCTTATCGTCATCCTCATCGCGCTCGTGCTCGCGGGTGCCTATCTCTTCGTGAACAGTCGCGAACGCAGGCCCGTCCAGGCCAAGGGCAGGAAGTTCCGCGCCACCTATCGCTCTCAGCGCCGGCCGTTCTTTGAGCGAGTGGCCCCCTTCATCCTCCTTTCCGGAGCGGTCGTGTTCCTGGGTATCGCGATCACCCAATTCCGACTCAGTCGCCAGGTCACCCAAGGAACCGTGATCCTGGTCATCGACACGTCGGATTCCATGGACCAGACCGACGTGACGCCCACCCGTCTGGACGCAGCGAAGACAGCAGCGGCTGCCTTCCTACAGGCGCTGCCGACCGACTTCCGGGTGGGCCTGGTGACATTCTCTGGAACCCCCGATCTGGCGGTGGCGCCGACCCTTGAACGAGGTGGTGTTTCCACCGCGCTGGCCAGCTTGACGACCGCGAGAGGAACGGTGATCGGTGATGGGTTGGCCGCTGCGTTGGACGCGATGGAAGCCGACTGGCGCACCAACGGCAAGGGTCCGGCCGCCTTGGTGCTCCTCTCCGACGGGCTGGATACCGGCAGCGCGGTGAGCCCCACATCCGCCGCCGGCCGCGCGCAGTCGCTCGGAGTCCCGGTCTTCACCGTGGCGCTGGGTCTGGAGACCTCCAGCGGAGGCGCCGATGCGAGTCTCTTGCGACAGATCTCCGTGAACACCGGCGGGAAGAGCTTCACCGCCCAGACGTCCAGTCAGCTCACCGGTGTGTATTCCTCGCTGGGTTCTACGCTGTCTGTCGATCTGGCGATCGGCCGATCCGCTGGGCTCTTCGTCGGGCTAGCGGCCATCTTCGGGCTAGCGGCCGGGTTGGTGGTAGTGGTCTCCACCCGCCGGCCGAAGTTCTGAGCCTCGCCCATGCCCACGCCGGTGGACACGCCAGCTACCAGGGCGTTGGCTGACGCCGGCAGGGCGTTCACCGTGGTCCAAACTGCTCGGCCGAACACCGCTAAGGAGAGCGCCGAGTTACAAGGCATCCGGCTCGGTCAGCTGATGCGCACCATCGTGGTCCGCCGCGCCCCCGATCGCTACGTGTTCGTGTTGGTCCCGGGTGGACGCCAGATCGATTGGCCGAAGCTTCGCGCGCACCTGGGCGTGAACCGGATCTCCCTGCCAGATGCAGATGAAGCGCGCGTCGCCACCGGGTACGAACGCGGGGAGATCACACCATTCGGCGCCACCTCCCGCTGGCCCGTCGTCGCCGATGCCACGGTCGCGGCGATGGGAACCGTCGCGATCGGTGGGGGAGCGCACGGGGTGAACGTCCATATGGGAGCAGGCGATCTTCTCGTCGCAACCGGCGCCGAGGTGGCCGACGTCACAAGGGAAGCCGGTCCGGATCAGGGCTGAGGATCACTCGGCAGCGTTGCCGACCCGATCATGCGCGCGGCCGTGACCAGCAAGAGCGCAAGCGCCGCGAGTCCCATCACATAGGACCCCCCGATGCCGACCGCGAGAGACGTATGCGTCGCCTTCGCCAGGGCTACCGCGCCCCCACCCAATCCAGCTCCGCCGGCAACCCCAACCATGTCCATGAGCAGAACCGAGGACAGCTGCCGTCCTTCATCGCCCACCCGGGACTGCCGCATGGTGGCGAGAGCGGGTGTCGAGAACGCGATCCCCATCCCCAGCCCAACCGCAGCCCAACCGACGAACGCTGTCGCCACCGGGACGGCCGACCATAGCGTCACTAACACACCGACTTCGCCCAGCATCACGAACGCGGTTCCGATCTGCATGAGGCGTGGGAGCGAGATGCGATCGGTGCGCCCAGACTGCCAGGCGCTCCCCGCCGCCCACAACAGCGTTGCCGCGGTGAGTGCGATGCTCGCCATCCCCAGCGACAGCCCGCGAACGCGAGTAAGCATCAGCGTCAGGAAGGAATCCGAGGCGATGAATCCGAAGGACAGAAGGAACGCGGACGCGCCCGCGGCCGGGATGCCGGCGACAGCACGAAACGTGCCCGGCACAACGATGTTGCGAAGCGCTGGCCACGCGATGAGGCCTCCCACGCCTACGGGGATCAGAGCCCACCACCTGGCTACCGTGAGGGCACTGAACACGAGTCCCGCGCCGAGCATCAGCTGAAGGGGCCATCGCGGCGCGAGCGCAGTCCGGACATCTTCGGGTGGGGGCACCAGATCCACGGCGGGTCCCGTCAACGCCCACCCCAACAACAGGAGCGGGATGGGTGCGACGAATGTCCATCTCCATCCAACCGTGCCCGCGATGAGGGCGGCCGAAGAGGGTTCGACCAGTCCCGGCAGGATCCACATGGTCGCGAACAGCGCAAGCACGCGCGGCCGCAATCGATCGGGAAACGTCTTGGCCACGGTCCCGATCGAGACGCGTACAGTCCGCCCCCGCCTGCGCCCAAGACGAATTGCCCGGCCAGCAGGATGGGCATCGCGACTGCGGTGGCGGAGATGAGAAGGCCGCAGCCCATGAGCGCGAGTGACTGTAAGAGCACTCGCCTCGGGCCGAACCGATCGACAGCTTTCCCGGCGATCGGGATCGCGGCGAGCATGGCCAGGCTCGCCGCCGTGAACGCCAGACCGTACAGCTGGACCATGCCGAGATCCCGCCGGACGTCGGGCATGATCGTGGCGATCGCCAGGTATTGGATGGCTGCGACGGCCTCCAGCAGTAGGAGTCCGGCCGTAAGACGCCCTCGCGGGCCATGGAACACTTCTCGCCAGGGTGGCGCCGCAGCTGGGTCCACGTATCCACCATCCATGTTCG
>JAYVBZ010000244.1:0-8603 GCA_043750215.1 Actinomycetota bacterium | reverse complement strand
CGCGCGGCCAAGGCCGCGCGCAGCTGGATCATCTGGCCGTCGGGGTACCGGTTGAGCGGGATTTCGCGGATGGAGGTCGCCAGGTCATCGTGGAAGGATGCGGGGAGATCGACCGGGCATTCGTTCGTGTTGAGTCTGGCTCGGCACTCGAGTTGCGGTGAGGCGTAGGGGGCGACGTTGTGGAGGTCGTCCCGGGGAGTCAGGGCATTCATGCTGGGCGTTCTTGAGTTCGAGCGGCCATCGCGTGGGCGTGACCGATGAGCCCTTCGGCGTTGGCGATGGCGATCGTGCCGGGCGCATAACGTCGTGCGGCGTCGGCCGTCATCTGCACCACGGAACTCACGGTGACGTAGTCGGAGGCGCGCAGCCCGCTGGAGAAGCGGGAAGTGCCAGCGGTGGGCAGCACGTGATTGGACGCGACACCGTAGTCACCGAACGGCACCGCCGTTGACGGTCCCATGAAGATCGCCCCCGCGTTCCGTATATCTTTGAGGAACGTTTCGGGGTCGCTCAACACGAGTTGGAGGTGTTCGGCCGCCAGGTCATTGACCACGTCGGCCGCCTGCGGAAGATCGCGGACCAAGACGGTCTTCGTGTGGTGCATCGCCGCGTCAACGATCTCCCGCCTGCCGGCGGAAGCGATCGCCACATCCAGGCTGGCCGTCACTTGTTCGATCAGCACGGCGTCGGTGGACACGAAGAAGCATCGGGCTTCGGGGTCGTGTTCGGCTTGGGCGATCAGGTCAAGGGCTATCACGGAGGGGTCCGCGGATGCGTCGGCGACGATGGTCAGCTCGCTGGGTCCGGCAAGGCCGTCGATACCCACTATCCCCGCTACCTGGCGTTTGGCTTCGGTTACATATGCGTTGCCAGGACCGACGATCCGATCCACGCGAGGCACGGATTCTGTCCCGTAGGCCATGGCGCCGATAGCCTGGGCGCCGCCCGTCTTCGCCACGTAGGAGGCGCCGGCACGCCGCGCGGCGTAGAGCACAGCGGGCGTCACGGTTCCATCCGCACGCGCGGGCGTGCACAGGACGATCTCCTCGACACCCGCGACTACCGCCGGTACCACCGTCATCGCGACCGATGACGGGTAGGCAGCCCTTCCACCCGGTACGTAGCACCCGACGGACTGGAGCGGGCGAACGATCTCACCGAACCGGACACCGCCCCGTTCGTCCCACCATTCAGCAGGGAGTTGGCGCGCGTGGAGATCGCGTAGACGTTCGATCAGTTCGTCGAGCGCGATCCGAAGTTCCGGCGGTGTCTCGGACTCTGCCGCGGCGAACTCGGCTTCGCCCACCATGATGGTGCCGCGAAGATCGGCGCCGTCGAACTTCTGTGCCAGTTCCAGCAGGACTTCGTCGCCTTCGACGAAGACACGCTGAAGGATGCCTCGGACGGTCTCGGCGAGGGCGGGGTCGATCTCGAGCTTCGAGGGCTCGAGCCGCCCGCCCCGCTCGCGCAGGTCGAGGAGCTCGAGCATCAGCGCTCCTCTGCTACTCCGGGATGGCCCGTGGACGCCGCGGGGCGGCGATCACGGGCGACGTGCACCCAGCCCGTGATGCCAACCGCGAACGCGGCGGCGGCCAACAGGGCAAGTGCCAGACGGAAGATAGAGTCGAGACTCATGGGATGCCCGAAAGGGTACCGGAAGGCGGCGGGGTGCAGCCCTGCGCCGTCACGTCGAGGTGAGGGTCTCGTCCGCTGTCGGTGCGGTCGGGTCCATCCGATCGGCGAGGATCAGATCGGCGGCGTCGAACACCAAGCCGGAGACGTCCAGGTCGTCGGTGTTCCCCAAGCAGATGAACGTGGTTCGCGCGGTGGGGAAGCGGACCATCTTCGATTCCCAGCCGGGGAAACTCCCACCATGGCTGACGATCGGCAGACCTCTGTGGGTTCTGACGGAGACGCCCATCGCGTAGTGGAGCGGCGTTCCGTCGCCTAGGGCACCGACACGCATGAGTCTCTCCGGGAGCCACCCGCCGGTCAGAGCGTCATCGTCGAAGTTCGCATCCCAACGTGCAAGATCTCCCGTAGTGGTCCAGAGTCCGCCGGCCCCGACGGCGTGGAACCGCGCCGGCTCCTCGTAGCGATGGCCGTCGATCGCTTCGAAGTGGCCGCGCGCGGCGGCGGGCGGAAGTGGATCCGGCCGGTCGCGGAACACCGTCGCGGACATCCCGAGTGGTTCGAAGAGGCGCCGATCCGCCACGCGGGAGAGTGGCTCGCCGGTCACGCGTTCGAGCGCTTTCGCGAGGAGGACGTAGCCGCGGTTGGAGTAGTCGTAGACCGCCCCGGGTTCGTGCGCGAGGGTCGGCAGGGCGCGAACCTTCGCCAGCTGATCGTCGGTGCTCCACGCCGGCACCCCGTCGGTCGGCACACCCACGTGAGAGGCGCGGTCGGCGTCGTGGAGTCCGCTGTTGTGGTGGAGCAGATGCTCCAGCCGAACCTCGGATCCCCAGGCAGGTAGGTCATCGACATACCGGGCGATCGGATCACGCACGGACAGCGCACCGTCGCGTTCCAGCAACGCCACGCACGCGGCGACGAACTGCTTCGCGATCGATCCCACGTAGAAGACGGTGTCGGCATTCAGTTCGCTGCCGTCGGTGATGCGGGCAAGACCCTTGGTCGTCTGCGCGAACGGCCGGCCCTCCTGCAGGATGAGGAACGAAAGACCCGGTCCGCCGGCGGGAACCCGCTGGTCGATGAGGTCAGCGAGCGCCCGGTCGTCCATGCCCGGGAAGGTCAGGATCGCGCCGACCGTTTGGTTTCGAGCCGCCGTTCGGCTTCCAGCCGGGCCAGATCCACCTCGCTGGTGTCCAGGTATGTGAATGCTGCGGCCACCGCGGGATGCACACCCGCGATCTCGCGAGCCATCGCCTGCGCCACGCGCCTATATACCGGGTGGCCCTGCGGTTGTGATCGCAGCTCCGTCAGGTGCATGGCCTCGCGGGCGGTCATCTGCATGACGAACCGGATCTTGTATGCCATCGACACGGCGTATTGCGCGGTATCGGGGAGCCCCGCTGCAAGCAGCTGCTGTTCCAGTTCAGCACTCGCGGTGAGGACGTGTTCCCATAGTTCACGCAGGCTCGCGTCGTCGATCTCGGTGGGCGTGTCGTAGCCGTACGCGGTGGTGAGCCGTTGCCACTCAAGCGTCAGCGGGCGATGACGCTGGAGATCGCGGAACGCGCCGAAATCGCACAGGACGTCGAACCGATACTGCGTCCGTTCCCACGCCCGGCCGGGCTTGTGGCGGCGGTTCGCCCGGTCTCCCACGCTCGATGCGAGGATCGCGGCGCGTTCGTCGGTGGTCATCGCGCGAACGAGCGAGAGGATCTGGTCGTCGGGGAGATGACTCGCGGCGTAGAGCACCGCGGCCGTGAGCTTGATCTCGCCGCCAGGGTCGAAGTCGGTGAGGGTGACCTCGTCGCGCGGCTCGGCGATGACATCTCCCAGGAGCTGCGCGGCGAGGTGTTCGGTCGCCTCACGGTTCGCTTGCCAGTACTGGCCCCAGGCGACGCCGCGCTCTTCGACGTCCACGCGCTTGAGGAACTCGGGGATGACCTTGCGGAGTTCGGCCAGGATGAGGGCGCCGTAGGAGCGGATCTCGGCAAGCGGATGGACGGCCAGACGCATGACCAACTGCTCGTAGCTCTGACCGGTCGCGTAGATCCCGAGGTTGGAACGCGTCGCCGCGGGGAGCAGGACGCGGAGTGTGTCGCACGTCTTCGCCATGATCGTCTGGTTGTAGACGAACTCGCTGTCGGCATCGTTCTTCGGGAACCGCTGGCGCCAGAACGCGTCCATCGGCTGGTACATCTCGCCGTACGTTGTGAACGCCGTGTCCAGGAAGCCGTCGAACGCGGGCTGGAGATCCGTCCCCTCGATCTCCGTGGGAACCGTTGCACGCCACCGATCGCCGGGGCGGCCGTCGTAGCGCATGTAGCGGGTGGACTGCTCCAGGTACGCGGCCAAACGTCCCCACTCCAGCGCCTTACAGAGGAGTTGTGAGGCTTGTTCGCACGCGAGATGGACACCGCCCAGCTGCGCCACGGAGTCGTCGCCGTACTCCACGAACACCCTGTCGTAGAGCTTGTCCGCGCGGCCCGAGCCCACTCGGCTGAGCGTGCCCGCCTCGGTCACGTCCTGCGCGAACTCATCCAGGAACAGTCTGCGGAGCGACTTCGTGCTTCGCGAATACCGAGCGAAGAGCGCGCCCTTCACGGCCTCTGGGAGATTGGTCAGCGCGAAGACGGGTCCATCAAGGTTGGTGAAGTGCGGGGCCATCCGGTCACGCTCTTCGGAAGTGAACGATTCTGCGACGTACCACTGCATAGGAACTCCTACGGGGTCGGACTGGGGGATGGCGAGGGGCTGGGCTCCGGGTTCGTGAAGATGGTGACCGTGCTCCCTTCCGCAGCCGGACCCGGCCCAGGGTCCTGTGCCGCAACGCGGTTCTGGGCTGGGCACGACGTGTTGATCGACGCGGCCGGCCCGCCGTCGACAGGCACGAAACCGGCCTGCTGCAGCTTCGCCTTTGCGCTCCCGTAGGGCAGACACACGACGTCGAGAACGGTGACGCTGGCGGGACCGCTCGATGTCACGACGCTCACGGCGGTGCCCTTCGCGACGGGGGTTCCGGCTGCAGGATCCTGGCTGATGACCTCACCTACCGGCGCATCGCTTGGCCCTGTGGTTTGCGGACCGAGTTTCAGACCCACCACCGTCAATGCCGCCCTCGCCTGGTCAACGGTCATCGTGCTGAGGCTCGGAACAGGGATCTGCTTGATGGCCTTCGCAACGACCAGCTTGACCACGGCATCGGTCGACGTTGGGGTACCGGCGATCGGATCCTGCTGGATCACCGTTCCCACCGGCTGGGCGGACTGTCGGGTCGTCACGTCCGGGCCCTTCGTGAAGCCGGCCGTCGTGAGGGCCGCGACCGCGGCTGCTTGATCGAGCCCGATCAGCTTGGGCACGGGTTTCAGCTGCGGGGATGGGCTCGAGCCGTTGCCGAGCAGACCGTTGGCAAGCAGGATCCCGCCGCCGGCGATCACCGCGACCACCAGCACCCCGATCAGGATGCCCAGCCAGACCTTCCGACCGGAGCCCGGGGGGTCGATCATCGGCGGAAGGACCTCCGTAGATCGAGGACGGGAGATGACCTGCGTTGCGTCCCCGGCGATGGGGAGCAACGGCGTTGCTTCGACGGCCTCCCCCTTGCGCGCGCGGATCAGGTCGGCGCAGAACGCGGCCGCATCCGGATAGCGGTTCGCAGGGTTCTTGGCCAGCGCGCGCATGACGACGGCGTCCAGGGCCGCGGGCACGTCGGGATCGTGCACCGACGGTGGCTGGGGTACTTCGTTCACCTGCTTGTAGGCGACGGCGACCGAGGATTCGCCGACGAACGGCGGACGCCCCGCAAGCATCTCGTAGAGCACGGCTCCCAAGGAGTAGAGATCGCTGCGGGCATCGACCGGCAGGCCCTTCGCTTGTTCGGGAGAGATATAGGTGGCGGTGCCCATGACCACGCTGGTCTGGGGTGCCGTCTCCGGCCCGCTCACCATCCGCGCGATGCCGAAGTCCATGACCTTCACGGAGCCGTCGCGAGTCACCATGATGTTGCCGGGCTTGATGTCGCGGTGGATGACGCCCTGCGCATGCGCGGCCGTGAGCGCGTTGCACACGTCCTCGGCGATCTGTGCTGCGTGGATCGGAGTGAGGCGTTTGCCGGTGCCCAGGAACTCTGCCAGGGTTCGGCCCTCGATGAACTCCATCACGATGAACTGGGTGTCGCCATCGGTGCCCGAGTCGTAGGTGGCGACGATGTTCGGATGGCTCAGACGGGCGGCGGCCTGCGCTTCCCGGCGGAACCGTTCGACGAAGCTGGCGTCGCGGGCGTAGGGAGCGTTGAGTGTCTTGATGGCGACAGTGCGGTGAAGGACCGTGTCGAACCCGCGGAAGACCTCGGCCATACCACCGGCGCCGATGCGCGCCTCCACGCGGTAGCGCCCGCCTAGTACCGCCTCGCTCATGCTCCTCCTTCCAGCCATGCTTGGATGATCTGCTTGGCGATGGGTGCAGCCACGTGACCTCCGGTGGCCTCACTCCCCATGTTGCCGCCGTCCAGCACGATAACCGCGACCGCGATGTTCCGGCCGTTGGCAGACGCGAAACCCGTGAACCACGCGTGCGGCGCCTGGCTGGTCCCGTGGTCCGCCGTACCGGTCTTGCCGGCAACCTCGATGCCGGGGATCTGCGCATACGTCCCTGTCCCGTGAGCAACCACGTTCTTCATCATGATGGTCAGGTCGGCCGCGGTCTGCGTGGAGACGGCCTGCCCGAACGCCTTCGTTGAGAAGCGTTGCATCACACGGCCTGAGCTATCCCTGATCTCAGAGACCAGCCGAGGTTGCATGAGCGTTCCGCCGTTGGCGACCGCGCCGGAGACCAGAGCCATCTGCAAGGGGTTCGCCAGGTCGTTGTCCTGACCGATGGCGCTGATGGCCACTGCCGCCTCCCGCGTCGCGAAGTAAGAGGAGGCGGGGAACCGCCCGGCCTCCGACGTCACCCCGAACGGGGGCAGGGAGAAGTCGATGGGGTTCTGCACGCAGGAGACCTGTACCGGCGGATCGATCGAGCAGAACCCGAACGCCTGCGCCTGTGCGGCCAATCTGTCGGCGCCGATCTTCAACCCGATCTCCCCGAAGACGACGTTGCAGGATTCGGTGAACGCTTCAAGCATGGTGACCTGCGACGCGCCACCGTTGCAGTACTCGCCTCCGAAGTTCTGGATGGTCGCGGTGCTTCCGGGCAGCTGCAGGGTGTGCGGGCTGGGCCACAGGCTCTGCGGGGTGTAGTTCGCGCCCAGGGCTGCCGCCGCGGTGACGATCTTGAAGGTCGAGCCGGGAGGAAAGAGTTCGGCGTTGGCACGTGGCAGGAGTGGCTGGTTCGGGTCCTTCGTCAACGAGTTCCATGTCTTGGCTTGAACGACAGAGCTTGGGTCGGAGAGCCCGCTCGGGTCATAGGTCGGGTTCGAGTACATAGCAAGTACGTCACCGGTGGTGTAGTCGATGGCGACCACCGCTCCCTGCTGGCCCCCAAGCGCCTGCTGTGCCAGGCGTTGGAGTGAGGGCTGCAGCGTGGTGATGACGGTTCCACCTTTGCGCGGACGTCCCAACACCAGATCGGACAACGTAGATCCTGCGAGGGACGAGTCGCTGCCTGACAAGTAGGAGTTCATCGAGTGTTCGAGTTCGCTTGTGCCGTAGACGCGCGAGTAATAGCCGGTGATCTGGCCGAAGAGGTCGCCTTGGGGGTAGAAGCGCTGGTACTGGTAGACGGACGCTCCCTTCGCGCGCTTGCTGATCGCGATGGCGGTGCCATCGGCGGCCAGGATCGGTCCGCGCTGGGTTCGGTACTCGGCGATGTATTGGCGCGTGGCGTTCGCCGGGTTCTGACTGATCGAGGTCGCCGCGAACACCTGCACGTAGGCCACCTGTCCGAACAACATCGCGAAGAGCACCAACAAGCCGATGCCCAGTCTCCGGATCCGGCCGTTCATGCGATCTCCCCGCCCGCCGCCTGCTGCTGCTTCTTCGAGATCCACAGCGGTTCCCGAGGTTGCCCGGCTTCAGGTGTCTCGCGCGTCCAGGGGCCCGCCGACACGCGAACCAGCAGCGCCAAGATCACGAAGTTCGCAACCAAACTTGATCCGCCATAGCTCACGAACGGCAGCGTGATCCCCGTGAGCGGGATCAATCGGGCCACTCCTCCGACGATCACGAATGTCTGCAGCGCAACCATCGTGGTGAGTCCGGTCGCCAACAGTTTCCCGAAGGGGTCCGTGCGTTCGACGGCTATGCGCAGGCCGCGACCGATGATGACCAGATACATCAACAACAACATGGCGCTACCGATGAATCCAAGCTCCTCGCCGAACGCCGCGAAGATGAAGTCGGTCCACGAGTAGGGGATGAGATACGGGGCGCCTTGCCCAAGCCCGGTTCCCACCAGTCCGCCACTCGCCATCGCGAACCAACCCTGCGCCAGCTGTCCGTATCCAAGTGCCTGCACGTGCTGGGGGTCGAGGGCGTGCAACCAGTACGCCACCCGTTCTTGCACATGAGAGAACAGGAAGTAACCCATGACAGCGCCGATCGCGAACAGCACCAGACCCAGCAACAGATAGCCCGGACGCCCCGTCGCCACCCACAACATCACCACGAACACTCCGAAGAACAGGAGCGACGCGCCCAAGTCTTTCTCTAGGAAGAGCACGACGAGCGAGGTTCCCCAGGCAAGGATCACTGGACCGAGATCCTTCGCGCGCGGTAGCCCGAACCTGCCGACGCCGGACGACAACAACTCGCGCTTCGCCGAGAGGTAGGACGCCAGGAAGATGACGATGAGTACCTTGCCGAACTCCGCGGGTTGGAAACTCAGCGGCCCGGCATGCACCCACAATCGCGCGCCGTTGATCTGTAGCCCTACGCCGGGGACCACCGGCAGCAGGAGCAAGACGATCCCGGCTAGACCCAGGGTGTAGGTCAACGCGTCGAGCTGCCGGTCGTCTCGGATGACCAGCAACGTCA
>JAYVBZ010000243.1:0-3531 GCA_043750215.1 Actinomycetota bacterium | reverse complement strand
TACGAACGATGACCCGCACGTCCCCTTCGAGGTGCGGCGCATCGGTGCCGTCGTAGGCTCGCCAGAGTTCGTCGTCATGTTCGTCGGCACCCTCGTGCGTTTCGCCGACCACCACGCCACGGATAGCGACGGCGAGCGAGGGGCTGGTTCCCGCGTCCACGGAGAGCGCGACCCGCGGGTCGCGCCGGAGATTCGCGAGTTTCGCGGTTCCTTCAGAGGTGTTGATCCATATCTCCTCTTCATGGGTGCTGAGCCACAGCGGAGCAACGTGGGGTGAACCATCGACCCTCACCGTGGCGAGATGGCCCACGTGGGGCGCACCACAGAGTCGTTCGACGATGTCCCAGTCCTTCATGGCCGACCTTTCATGGGTAGCGGATGATGTGCTCCGGATTGATCTTGTAGAGAACGCGGACCTCATCGGGTCGGAACGCCCACTCCTGGTCGTTGTACTTGCGACTGAGCATGTCCATGTTGCTGTCCGCCTCGGGTCCGATCACTCGGGAACTGACCACGCCTCTGACGGAGATGAACCGGTAGGCGTCCCCGTCCTCGGCCACGCTCACACTTACCCGTGGATCGCGCTGGACCGCGAGGTCCTTCACGCGACCATCCGCGGTGTTGACCAGGACGTGGGTGTCATCGGCGTGGACCCAGACGACCGTGACATGCGGGTAGCCGTCCTCCCCGTTAACCGCGAAGTGCGCCCAGTTCACCCCTTGGAGCAACGACCGATCAAGGTCGCTCAGCTGCGCGGTCACCTCAGGAGTCTTTCGGCGGTTCGGCCAGACGGATACCCAGGTCTCGTAACTGCTCCTCGGAGACGGGGGCGGGGGCGCCTGTCAGTGGGTCCGCGCCCGACTGCGTCTTGGGGAAGGCTATGACCTCGGTGATCGCCTCCTGATCGGCGAGGAGCATGACCACCCGGTCCCATCCGAACGCGACTCCCCCGTGCGGCGGAGCCCCGTACCGAAGGGCTTCGAGGAGATGGCCGAATTTCTCGTCGATCTCGGCCTGGTCCAACCCGAGGATCTCGCATACCTTGCGCTGGACATCCGACTGGTGGATACGGATGCTCCCACCCCCGAGTTCGAACCCGTTGAGCACGAGATCGTAACCCCGAGCCGTGGCCGTGGCGGGGTCGAGGTTGTCGGGGTCTTTCGGCGCGGTGAAGAGGTGATGGACGCTCACCCATTTCCCCTCGTCGTCGCTCCACTCGAAGAGCGGGGGCTCGACCTGCCAGCAGAACGCCCAGCTGTCCGGTGGGATGAGTTCGAGCCGCACGGCCAGGGACCGGCGCAGACCGTCGAGCGCCACAGCGACGCGGTCGGCCTTATCCGCGACGATGAGGATGAGATCGCCTACCTCTGCCCCGGTTCGCTCCTTCACCGCGGCGAGTTCGTCGGCGCTCAGGAACTTAGAGACCGGAGAGCGAAGTTCGCCGGGTTCCACGACCATCCAGACGAGCCCGGCGGCGCCGCGACCCTTGGTGTCCTGCACGAGCCCGTCGAGTTCCTTGCGGGAGAGGGCGCCACCGCCTGGCGCGCAGAGCGCCTTTATCCGCCCGCCGGAGGAGAGCACACCGGCGAACGCGTTGAACCCCGTCGAGGCGAACACCTCTGCGAGGTCTACCAATTCCATGCCGTAGCGCAGGTCGGGCTTGTCCGAGCCGAAGCGTTCGATCATGTCGGCATAGGTCATACGCAGGAACGGCGCCCGAACGTCGACGCCCTTGAGTTCCTTCATGAGCCGGACCATGAGCGGCTCGATGAGCCCGATGAGGTCCTCCTCGTCGATGAAGGACATCTCGATATCCAGCTGGGTGAACTCGAGCTGCCGGTCGGCGCGGCCGTCCTCGTCCCGGAAGCAACGCACGATCTGGTAGTAGCGATCCTGACCCGCGACCATGAGGAGCTGCTTCAGTTGTTGAGGTGACTGCGGGAGCGCGTAGAAGGACCCGTTGGAGGTTCGGGAGGGCACGAGGAAGTCCCGAGCGCCCTCAGGGGTGGAGCGAGTGAGGATGGGCGTCTCCACATCAACGAAGCCCTCGGCGTTCAGGTACTCACGGGTGATACGGCTCACATCGTGACGCAGCCGCAAGCGCCGGGTCATCTCCGGGCGACGAAGATCCAGATATCGGTACTTCAGGCGGAGCAGTTCGTTCGCCTCGGTGAAGTCCTCTATCTGGAACGGGGGGGTCTCTGACTCGGCCAAGATCTCGAGCCCGGCTGCGGCGACCTCTACTCCCCCGGTGGGGAGCGCGGTGTTGATCATGCCATCGGGGCGGGCGCGGACGGTGCCGGTCACGCGGATGACGTCCTCCGCGCCGAGCCGCTGCGCGGCGGCGTGCGCCTCCGGGGCCTGGGTCGGATGGAACACGATCTGGACGACGCCTTCGCGGTCGCGGAGATCGATGAACGTGACGCCGCCGTGGTCCCGGCGGTGCGCGACCCAACCGCAGAGCGCGACGTCCTGCGCGTCATCGGTTACGCGCAGGGCACCGCACGCGTGGGTTCTCATGGAGGTTCGCATGTCACGTGGTCCAGTCATCGAGGCGGGTCAGCCACCCTACGGCATCGCTTGCAGGGACGGTCTTCTGGACGCCGTCCGCGAGCCGCTTCAGGGTGATGACGCCTTCTGCCAACTCGCGCTCCCCCAAGATCGCAGCGAACGAGGACTCGGCTCGGTCGGCCATCTTCATCTGCGCCTTCATCGGACGGTCTTCGAAGGCGGTTGCGGCTGGCAGCCCCGCGTCACGCAGCTCCGCAACGAACGTGGCGGCTGCAGCCCGGGCTTGTTGGCCCACCGCCACGACGAAGCAGTGGAGTCCGCGGGGCTCGGGGAGCGCGAGGCCTTCGCCTTCCATCGCCAGCAGGACCCGATCCAATCCCATCGCGAACCCGACACCAGGGGTCGAGGGTCCGCCCAGCACCTCGGCCAGGCCGTCGTATCGCCCGCCTCCACAGACCGTTGCCTGCGCCTCGGAAAGCGCCCCGGAGACGAACTCGAACACGGTCCTGGTGTAGTAGTCCAACCCGCGAACCAATCGGGGGTCGTGTTCGTAGGAGATCCCGGAGCGCTCCAGCCCGGCTCGGAGCGCGGAGAAGTGCTCCCGGCAGGGATCGCAGAGGTGCTCGCTGACGACCGGCGCGTCCAAGACGAACGGCTTCTTCCCATCAACCTTGCAGTCCAATACCCGAAGGGGGTTTGACTGCCAGCGTTGTTGGCAGTCCTTGCAGAGTTCGTCGCGGTGGGGTTCTAGGTAGTCGATGAGGAGTTGGCGATAGGCAGGGCGACAGACGGCGTCCCCGATCGAGTTCACGAAGAGCGTTGTCTTCGTGAGGTGCCGTTCGCGCAGGTAGCGATCGCTGAGTGCGATGACCTCGACATCGGCGTCCGGTGCCCAGGCGCCGATCGTCTCCACGCCGAACTGGCGCAACTCCCTGAGCCGACCGGCCTGTGGCCGCCCGTGGCGGAACTGCGAACCCACGTAGTAGCCCTTGAACGGAAGCGGAAGATCGTGGGCGTGCG
>JAYVBZ010000242.1:0-2295 GCA_043750215.1 Actinomycetota bacterium | reverse complement strand
ACCCGCGCCGCTGTAGAGACCCTCGCTGTTCTCGCGAACCACCACGAAGTTCACGTCGTCCTCCGAGTGAGATGGCACCAGCGTCTTCACCCCGGGATAACGAACCACCGGGCGAAGGTTCACGTACTGGTCCAGCTGGAAGCGGGCCTTGAGCAGCAGGTCGCGCTCCAAGATCCCCGGCTGCACCCGCGGGTCGCCCACCGCGCCCAGAAGAATGGCGTCGCACGTCCGCATCCGGGCAAGTTCATCGTCGGGAAGCGTCTCTCCCGTCCGAAGGTACCGGTCGGCCCCCAGGTCGAAGTCGACGAACGTCACCTCGAACCCATCGCGGACAGCTTCCAACACCTTGAGACCTTCGTTCACGACCTCGGGGCCGGTGCCGTCCCCCCTGATGACGCCGACGGCGTACGTGCCCGTCACGGCGTCTCCTGGTTGGAGGCAGCTGCAGGCGTCACCGCGAGCGCACGATTGATCGCGGCGAGATACGCGCGAGCGCTGGCCTCCACCACGTCGGTGGCCACCCCGCGCCCGGTCACCTTCCGGCCCTCCACCTCAAGCTGAACCACGACGTCGCCCAACGCGTCCGTTCCGCCGGTGACTGACGACACGTGGAAACTCACGAGTCGTCCCTCCACACCTGAGGCACGCTGGATGGCGCCCATCACGGCGTCGATGAGCCCATCGCCCATCGCGGACTCCTCGCTGACCTCGTCGCCCTTGCGCAGTCGAACCGTCGCGCGCGGCTGCAGGTGCGTGCCTCCGCCCATCTGGAGCGACTCCATGACCAGGACGTCCTCGCCCGCCGTGCCGATCTCCTCGGACACGATGGCGGTGAGGTCCTGGTCGGTGATCTGCACCTTCCGGTCCGCCAGATCCTTGAACCGCGCGAACGAGCGGTTCAGCGCGGAGTCATCCAGGGTGATCCCCAGCTTGTCCAGCGCATCGATGAACGCGTGGCGTCCACTGTGCTTGCCCAGGACCAGCGAGTTCCCCTCCAAGCCGATCTCGACCGGATCCATGATCTCGTAGGTCGCGCGATTGGAGAGCACACCATGTTGATGGATACCGCTCTCATGCGCGAACGCACTCGAACCCACGACTGCCTTGTTCGGCTGGACGCTGTAGCCGGTGGTCATGGCGACCAAGCGGCTGGTACGAACGATCTCTTTGATGTTGAGGCCGTGCTGCTTATTCAGCGCCTGGCCGCGCGTGCGGATCACCATGGCGATCTCTTCCAAGCTGCAGTTCCCGGCCCGTTCGCCGATCCCGTTGACGGCGACCTCCACCTGACCGGCGCCGTTCTCGATCCCGGCCAGCGAGTTCGCGACGGCCAAGCCCAGATCGTTGTGACAGTGCGTTGAGATGACCACATCGTCGGGCGTGGCCTCACGCACGATCTTGATCAATTCACCGAACTCGGTCGGCGTGGCATAGCCCACCGTGTCCGGCACGTTGATCGTGGTCGCCCCGCACTCCACCGCCAGCTTGTAACACTCCAGCAGGAAGTCGAGCGGGGTGCGGGTCGCGTCTTGCGCGCTGAACTCCACGTCCTCCGTGTAGCTCTTCGCAAGTTTCACGTTCTCGCGGATGGCGTTCAGCACCTGGTTATAGCTCATCTTCAGCATCGACTCGCGCTGCACGTCGCTGGTCGAGATGAACGTGTGGATGCGCCAGCGGGCCGCGCCCTTCAGCGCCTCGGCCGCGCGTTCGATGTCGCCGGTGGCGGTGCGCGCGAGCGCCGCGATCACCGGGCCCTTCACGGAGTCGGCGATCTCACGGACCGCGTCGAACTCACCTGGTGAGGAGATCGGGAAGCCGGCCTCAAGGATGTCCACGTTCAGCCGGGCGAGCTGTTCGGCGATCTCTACCTTCTCGGACTTGGTGAGCGCGATACCGGGCGCCTGCTCACCGTCGCGCAGCGTGGTGTCGAAGATCCTTACGTTGCCTGGGGTTACGTTGCCATCACTCATTCCGGGGCCACCTTCTTGTCCGATTCCAACCAGGGCATCATCTGGCGCAGGTCGCGTCCCACGTTCTCCAGCTGGGACGTGCGCGCCTGCCCTCTAAGTCGGTCGTACTCGGGGAACCCGGCATCGGCTTCGGCGATCCATCGCTTGGCGAACGAACCGTCCTGGATGTCGGACAGCACGCCTTCCATCTCCGAGCGGGCGTGGGTGTCCACCACGCGCGGTCCGCTGACGTAGTCGCCCCACTCGGCGGTGGTGGAGACGGAGTGCCGCATCCAGCTGAGCCCGCCCTCGTAGATGAGGTCCACGATGAGCTTCACCTCGTGCA
>JAYVBZ010000241.1:0-2941 GCA_043750215.1 Actinomycetota bacterium | reverse complement strand
CCGGTCGACGCCTGGGCATCGGTGAGCCGAAGGCGTTCCTCTCGCTTGGGGATTCGCCGATCCTGGTGTGGGCCGCGCGCTCTGCACTGGCGTGTCCGGAGGTTGGCGCGCTCGTAGTGACCGCCCCTCCGGGGTTCGAGGATGCGGCACGCGCCCTGTTGGCGGGGCTCGGAGGTTCCGTCACGGTGGTCACCGGTGGCAACACACGCCAAGCCTCGGTGCGAGCCGCTCTTACACGGGTGCCGCTGGACGTCCCGTACGTTCTGGTGCATGACGCGGCCAGGCCGTTCGTTTCGCCAGACCTCTTCAGCCGGGTACTGGAAGCCGTCCAAGGGGAAGCGGCCGGCGCGCTCCCGGTTCTACCGGTGACCGACACGGTGAAGCAGATCGCGAGCGGCTGGGTGAGGGCGACGGTGGCCAGGGACGAACTCGGGCTCGCTCAGACGCCGCAAGCGTTCCGCAGCGATGTCCTTCGGGCGAGCCACGAGGCGGCCATCTCGGATGAGCTCACCGATGATGCCGCGGTCCTTGAGCGGTCCGGGCATCGCGTCCGCGCGATCGCCGGGGACATCAACAACGTGAAGATCACGACCATGCTGGATCTCATCGCTGCGCGCGAGCGGGTTGAAGGTGCGCGTGGGTGAGATACGGATCGGTCAGGGGTTCGATGTCCACCCGTGGGCGCCCGGGCGGCCACTCTTGCTCGCCGGTGTTCCGTTCGACGGCGATGGCCTGCAAGGACATTCGGATGGCGACCCCGTGTGCCACGCGGTGGCCGATGCGCTGCTGGGCGCCGCTGCACTGGGCGACGTCGGCGAGCACTTCCCCGACACCGATCCGGCGATCGCCGGTATGGCTGGGTCGGACGTGCTGTCTCGCACTGTCGCGCTACTTCGCGATGCTGGGTTCAGCCCCGCCTCCGTTGACCTCACCGTGATCTGTGAACGCCCTGCCATCGCGCCCAGGCGTGAGGAGATGCGTGCATCCGTGGCCACCGCGCTGAGCCTTTCGATCGATCGCGTTTCCGTGAAGGCGTCGCGGCCCGAGGGGCTCGGCCTCACCGGTGATGGTGTCGGCTGCATGGTCATCGCCACGATCTCGGAGCTCGGGTGAGTGGGAAGGGCCGCCCCTCGGGGGCTGCGGACCGAGCCTCGGCGGCCAAGGCGCGATACGCGAAGGCTCGCCATACCAAGGCGCCTCATGCCCGTGACGTCGTGGCCGTCGTTGGTGGACGTCGAGCGGTCGCCGAAGCCATCCGCGCCGGCGATGTCATCGACCTCTTCATGGTCCCGAACGCGAAGGCCACGGAAGGTCTTCGAGCCGTGCTCGAGGCCGCGAGCGATGCTGGCCTGGTCGTCCAGACGTTGGAGCGGTCCGAACTGGACAGGATGGCTCCGGCGCACCAGGGCGTGCTGGCCCGAGTGCGTGAGCCGGCCGTCCCGAAGGAGCTGTCCGAACGCGACTTGGATGGCTTCCCCTTCACGCAGGACGCGCTGGTGGTGATCTTGGACGGCATCACGGATCCGCAGAACCTCGGCGCAGCAGCTCGTTCGGCCGAAGCTGCCGGTTCGGCCTTGCTCATCACCCGTACCCGGCGAGCCGCGGAGGTGACACCTGCGGCAGTGCGGGCGTCCGCGGGAGCGCTACTCCATCTGCCGCATGCGCGCGTTGCCAACATCGGTCGCGCGATCGAACGACTGCAGGCCAATGGGTTCTTCGTAACCGGCTTGGACGACGGCGCAGAGGTGAGCGTGTACGACGAACCCTGCCCCTCCGGACGAGTGGCGGTGGTCATCGGGAGTGAGGGCGAGGGGATGGCTCGACTGACCCGGGAGAAGTGTGACGCGCTGGTCTCACTGCCCATGCGAGGCAGGGTCGGTTCGCTCAATGCGTCAGCCTCCCTGGCCGCCACGTTGTATGCCTACGTGCTGGCCTCGCGCGTCTAAGGGTTGCGGGGGCTAGCTGCGCGCTGCTAGCGTCGCTCAGACCGAAAGGGGAGCCGATCGTGTCCGACGTCCCACCACCGCCCTCTTCGTCACCGCCATCATCGGGTTCCGAGGAACCCCCGCAAGGAGTGGTTCCACTACTTCCGCCGATGATCGAAGGGGTGCCGTTCGTTATCCCGACACCCATCGCGGCGCCGCCGCGGAGACCGTCTGTCCTCACAACGGCTGCGATCGTGCTGATGGTTCAGGCCATCCTGCACGGCCTGGGTGGGGCGCTTGTGCTCTCGATCAGCAGCTCGCCGGCAACCTCGCAACTGATCCCGGCGGGAACTATCCGGTTCAGCGCGACGGCCGGAGTTCTGCTGCTGGTGCTTGCGGCGCTTGAGCTGATCGCGGGGTTCTTAGTGTTGCGGCTCCGCGACGCGGGCAGGGTTCTCGGTCTGGGGCTAGCCGGTGTGGAGCTGATCTTGGGCATCGTGGCGCTGATCGATGGCCAGGGCACGGCCGTGGTGGCGATCGGTATCGATCTGTTCCTCTTCTACGCCTTGGCAACCACCGGAGATGTCTTCGCGCGAGCGCGGCAGCGGTAGACTCGGGCTTCGGCCGGCGTGGCGCAGTCCGGTAGCGCAACCGATTTGTAATCGGTAGGTCGTCGGTTCGAATCCGACCGCCGGCTCTCAGCGACGGAGCATCTTGCCGGCGCGCTGGTCTAAGCCGCTCGCGTCCTTGGCTACTTGCCCGTTCACGACGACAAGCTCGATGCCCTCCGGGAAGGCATGCGGCGCATCGAATCGCGCGGTATCTACCACACGATCGGTGTCGAACAGGACCAGATCGGCGAACGCTCCTTGGCGGACGGACCCGCGCCCGCGCAGGCCGAAGCGTTCCGCGGGGAGCGATGTCATCTTCCGCACGGCATCCTCCAACGTAAGGACGCCGTCCCGTACGTAGGGCCCGATAACGCGTGGGAATGTCCCATAGTTTCGAGGGTGCAC
>JAYVBZ010000240.1:0-4639 GCA_043750215.1 Actinomycetota bacterium | reverse complement strand
CGCCGGGAAGAATCTCAACGTCGGCGAGCCGAGACCGAGGCCTCGATGACAGCCGCGGAGACGATCGATCACGCGGAAGACATCGTGGACCAACTCGGTGCACCGCAAGAGGAGGCCGCCGTTCGTTCAGCGCTCGGGGGCCTCCCCCAAGAGCAGCGTGCCGTGCTGCAGATGATGTACTTCGACGGACTCTCGCAATCCCAGATCGCGGAGAAGAACGGATTGCCCCTAGGAACCGTCAAATCTCGCACCCTCCTCGGGATGCGCAGGCTGCGGACGGCGCTCGAAGGGATCGAACGATGAATCACGAGCGGATCGAAGAACTCCTGGCGGTTCGCGCCTTAGGCGGCCTGGACGGGCGCGATGTCGCTGCCCTGGAGCGTGAGCTGGCCGAGCACGGAGATTGCGCCGAGTGCCGCGGTCTAGAGGACGGGTTCGCAGAGACCGCTGCCCGGCTGGCCGAGGTACTGCCGCGGGAACCGGTCAGCCCCGGGATGGTCGAGGCCATCCTGTCGGCCCCGCCCCAGACCCTCGGGTCCGTCCCCGACGCGCCCGCAGCCGTGGGAGATGAACGCTCCGACCCTCTGCCTGGGCACAGGCACCGGAGAAACTCATGGCGGACCGCCGTGGCACTGGCGGCCGCATTCGCCCTCGTGATGATCGTCGGGGCACTGAGCCACCCATCCCAACGGCTGGTCCATTTCCAGGGCGCGCAGGGCTCGCTGACCGCCGCGTACACCCCGGGCGAAGCCGGCGGCGTGCTGTTCGGATCGGGATTGCCGAAGCCGGGTAGGGGCAACGTCTACGAGATCTGGACGATCACCGATAACCGCCCGTCCTCCGCCGGCTGTACGTCCTCCTCGAACGGAGACCTGCGTACATCGGTCGCCGCCGATATCGGGAACGCCCAGACGCTTGCGGTGACGATAGAGCCCGCGGCATGTCCCGCAGCGCCGACCACGACTCCCATCCTCACCGCGACCCTGGCCGACTAACGAACCAGCAACACCGGGCACTCGGCGTGCGTAACCACCTTGTTGGCGACCCCTCCTACCAGCAGACTCTTCCATTCTGTCCAGCCTCGCGCGCCCATCACGATCAGACCCACGCCTGCCTCCTTGGCCACCGCCACGATCTCCTGCGGCGCCCGTCCCGCTGGCACCCGCCGTACTTCGGCCTGGGCGGTCAGACCCGCATCGGTGAGGGCCGCCACAACGCTGTCGACGAGCGAAGCAGCGGTGGCGACCGGACCAAGATCTACGTCCGAACCCTCGAACTTCTCGTGCTCACGAACGTGGAGCACGGTCACGTTCGCGCCGTAGCGCGTCGCCAGATCTACCGCGACGCCGACCGTCTTGCTCGAATGCGCGGACCCGTCCACCGCAAGCAGGATCTTCTCGAACATGTCCACCACCCCTTCTTCGCTGTGTGGAACTAGCCTCCCAGAGTTGGCAGGTGCCCGCTACTGCACAACGAGAGCCGTCACCATCCCGTACATGCCCTCGGGGCCTTCGACGTGGGGAAGGATGTGGCAGTGGAACGCCCACGCCCCTGGGTACACCGCGTGGACCAGGATGTCGAACCTCTGCCCCGGAGCCACGACCAGTGTGTCGGCCATATACGGCGCCGCCAACGGATACCCGTCTTGGGCCACCACCTCGAAGTGATAGCCGTGTAGATGCATCGGGTGCAGGAGGGAGCCGTCGTTCGCGATGTGGACCAGGACCCAGTCCCCCTGTTTGGCCGTGAGCGGGGCAGTGGCAGGGAATGACTTCCCGTTGATGACGTAGCCCAGCGGGCCGTCGCTGAGGAACATCGTGTATTCGTCGTTGATCCGCGGTGATGCGCCGAGCGTCATCGCCCCGGTCCGAGGGTTGACGATGCTGGAGCGGTACGGCCACGCGTGACCCGGCGGATCGACGATGACCGCACCGTACATCCCGGCGCCGACCTGCTCGGTGGAGTTGAAGTGGGAGTGATAGACGTACATGCCGGGCGGATCCTTCACGGTGAATTCATATGTCCAGTATTGGCCGGGCATGATCGGGTCCTGCGTCACGTAGGGGACGCCGTCCATAGCGTTGGGCACCGTCATCCCGTGCAGGTGCAGCACGGTCGGTTGGTCCATCTGGTTCTGGACCACGATCTTCACCTTGTCCCCGTAGGACACGTGGATCTGCGGACCCGGCACCGTGCCGTTGAACCCCATCGCATCCACGAACTTGCCCTTCGAAACCTCCCAGCGGATGTTCTGTGCGACGAGGTTGAACACCTTGACGCCGTTCTGCATGGTCGGCTTGAGGATCTGGCCGCCCGTCGTGGAGGTCTGGGAACCAGCCAGGAACGCATCGACGCCCTGCTTGTGCATATCGGCCATCTGCCGAGCGGTCAAAGCACCCGAGGACATCCCCGGCATCGAACCGCCTGTATCGGAACCCTCTCCAGCGGCACTCGTGGCGGTGACGGTTGCGGTCATCCCCAACTTATCGTGGCCGGGAACGGTGCAGAGCGCGTCATACGAGCCGGCGGTGAGTGCAGGAACCGCCAGGTCCGCGGTGGCGTTCGGCTGGATCTCCCCCGTGTCATAGGTCTTGTCCCCGACCTTGATGGCGAACGTGTGCGCGGATGGGCCGCCGTTGGTTACCGAGAAGTCGATCGGTTGGCCGACCGGAACCTGGATCTGGCTTGGATCGATCTTGAAATCGCTGAGGGTTACGGCAACATTCGACGGACCGGCGGCCGCCAGGTCGCCAGCTCCCGAGCCAGCCGGAGCGCTGGTCCCGGAACCGCATGAAGCTCCGATCAACGCCACCACGGCGATGAGGGCCAAGATCGCGCCACGGATACGTCGCATCAGCACTCCTCCTGTTGAACTCAGTTCACGGATCGGATCGGGCAAACCTTACCGGGCCAGCATCTGGCGAAGCACCATCCGGAGGATCCCTCCAGCTTTGAAGTACTCGACTTCCGCCGCCGCGTCCACCCGGACGGTGACCGTGAATGACGCCACTGTGCCGTCCTCGCGCTGAACATCGATCGTGGCGTCTTGTCCCGGGACGATCGACCCGGCGACACCCCTGACGGAGAACACCTCGCGGCCCGTGAGGCCATGGGAAGCCGAACTCTGGCCGAGCTTGAACTCGAGCGGAAGGATGCCCATCCCAACCAGGTTCGAGCGGTGGATACGCTCGTAACTCTCCGCCAGCACGAACCTCACGCCGAGAAGGTACGGGCCCTTCGCCGCCCAATCGCGACTGGAGCCGCTGCCGTACTCCTTGCCGGCCAACACCCCGAGCGGAACGCCTTCATCGCGGTAGCGTTCGGCTCCACCGAAGACGCTCATCACGTCACCGCTGGGCAGATGCGTCGTGAACGATCCCTCGGTGCCGGGCGCCAGTTGATTCTGCAGGCGGATGTTCGCGAAGGTTCCTCTCACCATCACGTGGTGATCTCCTCGTCGCGCCCCATACGAATTGAAGTCCGCGGGTGTCACGCCACGCTCCTGCAAGTAGTGGCCTGCCGGCGAATCGGGCTTGATCGACCCTGCCGGTGAGATGTGGTCGGTGGTGATGGAGTCCCCCACCTTGACCAGGATGCGGGCACGTTCGATATCGCCACCTGCCGCCTGCGCATCCAGGTCGTCGAAGTACGGCGGCTCCTGCACGTAGGTCGAGACGGGATCCCACTCGTAGACCTCTCCCGTGGGAGTTGGGAGCGACCGCCAATGATCGTCCCCTTGCCAGACCTTCGCGTACTCCTCCCGGAATTGCTCAGGGTCTAGGGACGAGGCGACCTTCTCGGCCACGTCCGCTGCGCTCGGCCAGATGTCTGCGAGCATCACTGGCCCGTTCGGTCCGTGGCCCAGAGGTTCGGTGGTGAGGTCGATGTCCAGTCTGCCGGCCAGGGCGTAGGCCACCACCAACGGGGGCGACGCCAGGTAGGAGGCCCGCACCTGCGGGTGGATCCGCCCTTCGAAGTTTCGATTCCCGGATAACACCGCGGCGACGTTGAGACCCCGTTCGTCCACAGCAGCGGCGACGTCGCCGGGGAGCGGACCGGAGTTGCCGATGCAGGTGGTGCATCCGTAGCCCACCAGCGCGAAGCCGAGCTTCTCCAGGTAGGGCGTGAGGCCCGCTCGGTCCAGGTAGTCGGTGACCACCCGGGACCCCGGCGCCAGCGAAGTCTTTACCCACGGCTGTACGTCGATCCCGGCGTCGACGGCGTTCTTGGCCAGCAACGCGGCCGCGAGCATCACCGATGGGTTGGAGGTGTTGGTACACGACGTGATGGCGGCGATCACCACGCTGCCGTCGCGGACGTGCTTGCTGCCTTGCTCCGAGCGTCGATCGCCGTAGCGCTCGGTGAAGCTCCCCCAGACCCCGGAGAGCGTGACGCGATCCTGCGGCCGGCTGGGGCCGGCAAGTGACGGCTCGATCGCCGAGAGGTCGAGGTCGATGACCTCGGAGAACGCGGGATCTGGATCGCCGTCGGTGCGGAAGAGCCCCTGGGCTTTCGTGTAGGCCTCCACCAGATCGGCGTCCCTGTTGGTGAAGCGCAGGAACGAGAGCGTCTGTTGATCGACGGGGAAATAGGCCGCCGTGGCTCCATATTCGGGACACATGTTCGACAGCGTCGCCCG